>CAZMXH010000186.1:0-7066 GCA_964570165.1 uncultured Actinomycetes bacterium | reverse complement strand
GACGTCACCGAGTGCGTGGGCGGGGGAGACCCCGTCGGCGAGGACGGGTTGTCTCGCCGCTACGAGACGCTGTGCGACCCGCGGCTGAACCGTACCCAGTCGCTGGAGCTGGCCTTCCTGGTGGCGGAGCTGCTGGAGGCGCGCTGAGGCCAGACGACGGCGGCCGCGCGCGTGAGGCCCCTCGTCGGCACGGTGCGGAGATCAGGTGACCTACCGGCTTGATAGCCCGCGTCTTGTCAACCTGATCAACGGGCGTCCGAAAGCTGAGACGCGATCAGGTGGACGACTCGCACCCTACCGCTGGGTTTCCCCACCTGATCTCCATCACAAGGGGCGATCAGGTGGCGAAGCGACGATCAGGTGAGCGTGGGTCGGGATCGGTCCGCCGGCCCGGGGCGGTGTCGTAGGGTCGCCACATGGCGATCGACCTGCGCAGCGATACCGTGACCCGGCCGACTCCGCGGATGGCCGCTGCCATGGCGGCCGCGGACACCGGCGACGACGTCTACGGCGAGGACCCCACCGTGCAGGCCCTCGAAGAACGGGTCGCCGCCCTGCTCGGGCACGAAGCCGGCTTGTTCACCGTCACGGGTACTCTGGCGAACCTGCTCGGCGTCCGAGCGCATGTCCGCCCGGGGCAGGAACTGCTCTGCGAGGCGCAGGCCCACGTCGTGCGGGCCGAACTCGGCGGGCACGCCGCGCTCAGCGGTGTGACCACCCGGACCTGGACGCACCCGCGGGGGCACGTCGACATCGCCGCGGTGCGCCGGATGATGGCTCCCGACAGCGGCCCGTACTTCGTGTCGACCGCCGCCGTGGAGGTTGAGAACACGCACAACTTCGCCGGCGGCGCGATCCAGCCCTGGAGCACCCTGCGTGAGCTACGCGGCCTGGTGGACGGCACGGGGGTACGGCTGCACCTCGACGGCGCGCGGCTGTGGAACGCGCATATCGCAACGGGCATCGGCCTGGACGACTACGGCAGGCTCTTCGACACCGTGTCGGTCTGCCTGTCCAAGGGGCTCGGTGCACCGATCGGCTCGGTGGTCGTTGGCTCGGCGGACGTCATCGCGGAGGCCCGGCAATGGCGCAAGCGTCTGGGCGGCGGTTGGCGGCAGGCGGGGGTGCTTGCGGCGGCGGGGCTGTACGCGCTCGACCACCATCTCGAGCGGCTGGCCGACGACCATGCGAACGCCCGGATGATCGCCGAGATCCTGGCCGCCACCGGTGCGGTGGATCCCGCCGCGGCGGAGACCAACATCATCGTGCTGGACACGTCCGCCGCGCCCGTCCCGGCCGGCGAGCTGGTGGCGAGAGCTCGCGCGGAGGGGGTGCTGGTGAGCGCGTTGGGCCCCGCGTCCATCCGGCTGACCACCCATCTCGACGTGACGGCCGACGACTGCCGCAAGGCCGCCGAGACGTTGGCGCGCCTGCTGCGCTGACGGAACCGAGCGCCCCCGCAGCCGGCCGACCTGTCAGGGTGCGCGCGAGTAGCGCCCCAGGTCAGCGAGTTGTCCGGCCTGACAACTGGCCGAGGTCGGGCGGGACGAGCCGCTCGGCGGGCTTGCGCCCGAGCAGCGGAGGCAGCCGGCGTACAGCCGAGGCGAGTTCGCGCAGGTCGGCGCCGGACAGCGCCTGCGGACCGTCGACCAGTGCCTGCTCAGGATCCGGGTGGACGTCGACGAGGAGCCCGTCGGCGCCCGCACCGATCGCGGCGCGTGAGAGGGGGAGAACCAACTCGCGACGCCCGGCCGCGTGGGACGGGTCGACCACCACCGGAAGGTGCGTGAGCCCCTGCGCCACGGGGACGGCGCCGACGTCGAGCGTGTTACGGGTGGCGGTCTCGAAGGTGCGGATGCCGCGCTCGCAGAGGACGATGTCCAGGTTGCCGCGCTGCGCGATGTACTCGGCGGACGTCAACCACTCGTCGATGGTCGCCTGCATGCCCCGCTTGAGCAGCACCGGCAGCTGGCACGAGCCCACCGCCTGCAGCAGCGCGTAGTTGTGCATGTTCCGGGTGCCGATCTGGAGCATGTCCACGTACGACGCGACGAGGGGGACGTCGTGCGCGTCCAGCACCTCGGAGACCACCGGCATCCCGGTGGCCTGCCTGACCTCCGCGAGAATGCGCAGGCCCTGCTCACCGAGGCCCTGGAAAGAGTCCGGCGAGGTCCGGGGCTTGAACGCACCTCCACGGAGCAGGCTCGCGCCCGCCGCCCGCGCCATCTCGGCGGACTCCAGGGTCTGGTCCAGCGACTCCACCGCGCATGGGCCGGCGATCAGCGTGAAGGTGTCTGGCCCGACCGGGACACCGCCCCGGCCGCCGACGACGACGGTGCTGCGCCCGGGATGGTTCTCGAGCCCGACGAGCTTGTACGGCGAGGACACCCGGACCACGTCGGCGACACCGCTCATCGCCCGGAGGTTCATCGCCCGGAACTCGTCGACGTCGCCCACCAGCCCGATGATGGTGCGGCTGACGCCACGGCTCACAAAAGCCTCGAAGCCGGCTTCCCGCACCCGCGAGGCCACGGCCTCCACCTGCTCGTCCGGCACACCCGGTTTCATCACCACGACCATCGGCCAACTCCCTCACCTTCGCGGACCGACGATACGTCGGCTCGTCCACGATTCAGGCGTGGTGTTCGCGACGTAAGACGAATGGTTACGGTGCGGTCACCGCGTCGTTATCGGAGGCTTCGCAACAGCGTCAGATCGGCCACATGGGCGGGCTCGCCGCCTGGGGTCTCGAGCACGACCGGGCGGCCGGCGACCGCCGGATGCGCGAGCAGTTCGCGGAACGGCTCGAGACGGATCCGGCCCTGCCCGATCCTGGCGTGCCGGTCACGGAACGAGCCGCACGGCTCCACCGAATCGTTGGCGTGGATCGCGGCGAGCCGGTCGGCGCCAACCACCTCGACCAGCCGGTCGATGGTCACGGACATCCCCCCTGGCGCCGCGATGTCGTATCCGGCTGCGTAGATGTGACAGGTGTCCAGGCAGACTCCCACCTGCGGATGGTGGTCGAGTGCGTCCAGGTACGGGCCGAGGTCGTCGATGGTGACGACCAGCGAGCGGCCCTGGCCGGCAGTGGGCTCGAGCCACACGCCGGGAGCCCCTGGATGGAGCGCGTCGAGCATTGGCAGCAGTGCCTCGCGTACCCGCCTGAGCCCGGCATCCCGGCCCTCGTCCGTCACCGCCGATCCCGTATGGACGACCACACCCGCCGCACCCAGCGCCGTAGCGCGCGCCAGGGAGTGAGCGACGCTGGCGACCGAGCGCTCGTAGGTCACCGGACTAGGGGAACCGAGGTTGACGAGGTACGCAGTGTGGACGAGGACCGTCAGCCCGTGGTCGGCGGCGCCGCGCCGGAACGCGGCCTCGGCGGCCGGCTCTCCTGGTGGCGCGGCCCAGCCACGCGGGTTGCCGACGAATATCTGGATCGCCTCCGCCCCCATCTCGACCGCACGGGCAGGAACGGCGGCCAGCTTGCCCCGGGTCGAGATGTGGGTGCCGAGCCGCACCCGCGAGGCGGTACGGGAGCCGCGTGCGATGGCGGGCAGCCGGTCGCCGGCGCGAGAGGCGCACATCGTCAGGCGGGGTCGCTGCTCAACGCGTCTTGAGCTCGATCCGCTGGTCAGGCTTGATCTCCCGACCCGGTCTCGGCCGCTGGTCGACGACAGTGTCCCGCCAGAACAGCAGCGGCCGGTCAACCCTGATATTGGTGAATCCCTGTTGCTCTAGCAGCTGTCGCGCCTGGTCCACCTGCATGCCGATCACGGACGGGACTGGGATTCGGGCGTCCGCCGACGCTACGTAGAGGGTGACCTCGTCGCCTCGGTAGCCGGTGCCGCCGTTGGGCTCCTGGGCGACGACGAAGCCCGGGCGGACGCCTCCGCTGTGCCGCTCCTCGCGCACGACGACGAAGCCCGCGTCGGTGAGTGCCTGCTGGGCCTGGTCGGCGTGCTGGCCGGTGTAGTCGACGATCTCGATCGGCTCGCGGCCCAGGCTCACGTAGACCGGCACCTGCTCACCGGCCCGCAACTCCTCTCCCGGATCGACGCCCTGCCCGATGACGTGGCCCTCCTCGACCTGGTCGTGGTACTGCTCCTCGACATCGGCGACGAGATTCAGCTCCTCGAGCTCCTCGGTGGCCTCCTCCGCCGGGAGCCCGCGCAGATCAGGTACCGCGAACCGCTCGGCGCCGGATGAGGTGATCAGCGTGACGTACCGGCCACGGAGGATCCGGTCGGTGGTGTCGGGCTCCGTGCGGACGACCCTGCCCGCCTCGATCCGCTCGGACGGCTCCGTGCCGCCGAGCCGCACCCGCAGGCCGGCCTCCTCGGCGCGGAGCTCCGCCTCCTCGAATGTCAGGTCGCGCAGCGGCGGGACGGTCGTGTAGCGGCCTTCACCCAGCCACCAGGCACCGGCGACCACCGCGCCGGCGAGCAGAAGCGCGAGGACGAGCACGATCGGCCCGGCACGGCCCCGGCGCCGCTTCGACCTGCGGCTGGACGGGCCGCGGCGACCGTGGCGGGCGGGCTGCCCGGCGGGCCTGCGGAGCGGGCCGGGACGCGCTGCCGGAGCGTGGGCCGGTGCCGTGGGCGCCGGGATGATCGTCGTGTGGCGGGGATCCGGACCGTTGGGAGCCTCGATCTCGGTGAGCGAGAGCGCCTCGGTGACGGTCACACCGGCGGACTCTCTGTCCTCGAGCCCAGGGACCGGCGCACCGATGGCCGCCCGCGTAGTACGCGCCGCCTCACCGAACGCCGCAGCGTCGGCGAACCTGGCTCGGGGATCGCGGGCCGTGGCACGCCGGACTAGCTCGTCGACGGCCGGCGGGATGCCCGGCGCGAAGACGGACGGGGGAGGGACGTCGCGCTCGATATGGCTGCGCACAATGTCGGAATCGGTTGGACCGGTGTGCGGCGGGACGCCGGTGAGCAGTTCGTAGAGCATGACGCCCGCGGAGTACACGTCGGAGCGCGGCGTCGCGGGCTCGCCCTGGGCCTGCTCGGGGGAGATGTAGTTGACCGTCCCGAGAAGCACTCCCCGGGTTCCGGTGCTGGAGTCGGCAAGCGCCCGAGCCAGGCCGAAGTCCGCGACCTTGATTCGCCCGTTCTCACCGACGAGGACATTCTCCGGCTTGACGTCTCGGTGCACGATCCCGGACTCGTGCGCGGCGCTGAGCGCCGACAGCACCGGCTCGAGCATCCCAAGGGCCTGCGCGGAGGTGAGGGGTCCACGTTCGCGCAGCACGTGGCGCAGTGTCGAGCCCTCGACGTACTCCATGGCCAGAAACACGACACCGTCGTCATGCCCCTGGTCGAACACGCCCACCACGTTCGGGTGCGACAAGCGGGCGGCGGAGCGCGCCTCGCCGATGAACGCGGCCACGAACTCGTCGTCGACGGTGAGCTCCGGGTGCATGACCTTGAGTGCGACGATGCGGTCGAGCCGCGTGTCCAGTGCCCGGTACACGGTCGCCATACCACCGCGGGCCAGGGAAGCCTCGACGCGGTAGCGCCCGTCGAGCAGACGGCCTACCGGCGCATCGGACACAGTGAGGTCCACGATCGCACAGTGTACGGCCGAGTACCGGGATCGCCCAGACGGATCGCCGTGCCGCGGTCGATCAGCTCCTGGGGCGGGCGAGGTTACGCGGTGCGGATGGTCGCTGCGGACACGAGCATGTCTAGCGCCGTACGCGCCGCCGGCGTGACGTCGGCCTCCCGCAGCGCGCGCCGCGAGCGGTCGACGAGGTCGGCGACCTGTGCCTCCACCCGGGCAAGAGCGCCAGAGTCGACGATGACGGCGCGCAGCGCCTCAACCCCGTCGTCGTCGAGCTCTGGGTCGCCGAGCAGCCGCTCGATCGTGAGTGCTGCCTTCGGGCCGCCCCCCTCTAGCGCGTACGCGATGAGCAGCGTGCGCTTACCCTCTCGCAGGTCGTCGCCCGCAGGCTTCCCGGTGCGCTCGGGGTCGCCGAACACGCCGAGGACATCGTCGCGCAACTGGAAAGCCTCCCCGAGAGCCAGTCCGTAGGTGGAGTACGCGGCCCGCAGGCGCGAGCCCGCGCCGGCCGCGGCACCGCCGAGAAGCAGCGGACGTTCGACCGAGTACCGAGCCGCCTTGTACCGGATCACCCGCCGGGCGCGGTCGGCCTGCTCAGTGGCCGAGGCGCGGTGTGCGGCCTGGGAGAGGACGTCGAGATACTGCCCGGCGCCGACCTCGGTGCGCATGAGCTCGAAGACCGGCCGGCTGCGACGCAGCGCCGCCGGCGCCAAGCCGCACCCGCTGATCAGCTCGTCGCTCCAGCCGAGAAGCAGATCCCCGAGCAGCACTGCCGCGGCCGCGCCGAACCGCACGGGGTCGCCGGACCACCCGCGTGCCTCGTGGAGCGTCGCGAACCTGCAGTGGGCGGAGGGCATGCCGCGCCTGGTATCCGAATGGTCGATGAGGTCGTCGTGCACCAGGGCCGCGGCCTGGAACAGCTCCAGGGCCGCGCAGGCCGCCACGATTGCTTCCGAGTCGTCCCCGCCCGCTCCTCTCCAGCCCCAGTAGCAGAAAGCAGGGCGTAGCCGCTTGCCGGCGCGCAACAGGTCGGCCGCGACGTCCACCAGCGGGTCGAGGTCGGGATCGACGTCGACCAGCAGGCGACGCTGCTCGGCGAGGAATCGGTCGAGCACGCGCTGCACTCGAGGGCGCAGGTCCCTGACCGGGTCCTCGGCGGGCGCGTTCACAAGACCCAAGCCTAGTCCGACGGCCGCGCGGCCAGCGGGCGTCGCATGTTCGTTCATGGGACCAGTCATGACCACTTTACGAGACTTGAATCCCAAGAGTTGGACAAATCGCTAGTCTGGCGGGGTGACTCTCGGGTTGCCGAGCACGATGCCGGGCGGTGCGACGACGATCCGCGAGCTGCTCGCGTCCGGCCGCCGGTCGTACTCGTTCGAGTTCTTCCCGCCCAAGACCGAACAGGGCGAGGAGCTGCTGTGGCGCGCCGTCCGCGAGCTTGAGCTGCTGCGGCCGACGTTCGTGTCTGTGACCTACGGCGCCGGCGGGTCGA
>CAZMXH010000185.1:3258-7068 GCA_964570165.1 uncultured Actinomycetes bacterium | reverse complement strand
TTGTCACGACCTTGTTGCTGAACCCCGTGGCCCTGCTCCTCGTCCAGGGACTGCTGAATGGTCCCTGGCGCAACTCCACCAGCGGATTCACCGACTCGGATCGGTTCGGTCCCGGTTACGACCTGCCAGCGCTGCTCCCGGGGACGCGGGTGCACTGGGGCTTCGGTGTGGCGATCGCGATCATCGGGGCCACCTGGTGGGTGTTCGCCAAGACAGCGCTGGGCCTCAAGCTGCGTGCCGCCGGGCATTCCCCAGAGGCGGCCGCGTTCAGCGGGATCCCGGTCGACCGGCTGCGGTTCCGTGCCGCTCTGGTGTCGGGTGCTTTCGCAGGTCTCGGCGGCGCATCACAGGTCATGGGAGTTCAGCATCAGCTGACCCAGGGCATCTCCAACGGCTACGGTTACACGGGCGTCATCGTCGCCACGCTCGGCGGGCTCACCGCGGTCGGAGTGGTACTCGTCGCCGGCCTGCTCGCCGACGTCACCGTCGGTGCCGAAAGCGTCTCGCTCGTGTTGCAGGTGCCGACCCAGTTGGGGGCGATCTTCAGCGCTCTACTCCTGCTCGCCGTGCTGTCGGCCATGAGCTGGCGCCGCTACCGAATCCAGTGGTCGAGATCTCGGGGCAGACCCAGCACCGTGACGCCCGGAGAACAGCCGTCATGAGCATCAACCTCCTTGCGCTCCTTGGCGCCATGCTGACGATTGCGACGCCGTTGGTGTGGGCCGGAGTCGGTGAGCTGATCATCGAGCGGACGGGCATCCTCAACCTCAGCATTGAGGGCACCATGTACCTCGGCGCGTTCGCCGGGTTTCTCTTCGGCCTGCGGACCGGCTCGGCCTGGCTCGGGCTCCTCGCGGCCGTCGTCGCCGGCGTCGTCGCCGGCCTGGCCATGGGGTTGCTCACCGTGACCCTTGGTCTTAACCACCATGTCGCCGGGCTCGGGCTCACCCTGTTGCTGATTGCGGCGTGCGAGTTCACCTTCCGCCTGCTGTACGCCGGTGAACGCCCGACGCTCGATAACAAGTTCAACGCGCTGCTGCCGGGCGTTCCCGTGCTCAACCAGCATTGGCTCACATACGTCGCCTTCCTCTTGCTCGCGCCTGCCGCATGGTGGCTGCTGCGGTCGACCGGGATGGGCTACCGGCTCCACGCGGTCGGTGAGAACTTCGAGGCCGCGGACGTCGCCGGGATATCGGTCAACGCCACCCGCTACGCCGCGCTCGTCGTCGGGAGTGCCCTGATGGCCATCGGCGGGGCTTACCTCACCCTCGCTGTGCTGGGAAGCTTCACCCTCGACATCATCAACGGTCGCGGCTGGGTCTGCATCGCACTTGTGATCTTCGCAATGTGGCGGGTAGGGCCGGTCGTCCTCGGCGCGTTGATCTTCGCCGCGACCGATGCGCTCCAACTGCAACTCGCGATCACCACAACCTTCAGCGCCATCCCGCGCGAGCTGATGCTCGCGCTGCCGTACCTCGCAGTGATCATCGCGCTCGCCGTGTGGGGCCGCAAGGTCCGCTACCCCGGCAGCTACCTCAAGGCTTACCGCCGCGCCTGAGAGAGAGAAGGAGCCTGGCATGACCGACAAAGAGCTGCTCGCCCTTGCCCTCGCCGAGGCGCAAGTCGGGCTCTCCGAGGGCGGGATTCCGATCGGTGCCGCGCTGGCGCAGGGAGACCGGCTGCTCGGCGTCGGGCACAACCGCCGAGTGCAGATGGGTAGCGTGATCCGGCACGGCGAGACCGACTGCCTGGAGAACGCCGGCAGGTTGCCCGCCACCGTCTACGCCCAGAGCACGATGGCCACGACACTCTCCCCCTGCGACATGTGCACCGGCGCCATCCTGCTCTACGGCATCCCCAGGCTGATCATCGGCGAGAACACGACCTTCTACGGCGGCGAGGATTACCTTCGCTCCCGAAACGTGGAGGTGGTGGTCGTGGACGACGCCGAGTGCAGGTCGATGATGGAGGACTTCATCGCTCGCAGCCCGGAGCTGTGGAACGAGGACATCGGCGAGCCGGCCTGACCGCATGCCAGCGGTGTCCGCGAGGTTCCTCCCCACTCCGTCGCTCGCGATCTCGGGCAGCTCCCAGGTGGGTTCGAGCAGTTCTCGTCGGCTGGGCCGTATCGGGCTTTCGTCGCGGAGCGTCACGGCAGGGTCATCGGCTATTGCTGTAGCCAGCGGTACCGAGCTCACGAAGCCTTTAGGGACACCGTCGAGGTGAGCATCGGGCTCGACGAGGCATCCGATGGCCAAGGCGTCGGAAGCCACCTTTATCGAACCCTGATGAGTTCGCTCGGCCGTACGTCCACCCATGTCGCTCTTGCTGGTATCGCTCTGCCGAATGACGCGTCCGTCGCCTTGCATCGAAAGTTCGGCTTCACGGTAATTGGCACGTTTCGCGAATACGCGGTCAAAGACGGGCGATACATCAGCTCGATTTGGATGCAGCGGATCTTTGACGACGACTAGTCTGTGTGGGCATAGCAATGAGACGCTCAACTCGCCTGACCAGCGAGAAACTTCACCGGCCGGGCTTCGGCCGACGAATCAGGCCCAGGACACAGACTCCGCGGTCGGACTATTCCGGGTGGCGGCCAGCGTGGCGTTGGCGTGCGTCGTGTCGCCGGCGTTCAGGTGCGGGAACGGCTCGTCGGGAGCCTCAACCTCGAGGAAGCGCGCCAGCGGTTCCCAACCATCCGCGGCCCGGAAGACGAGCAGTCGCTCCGGCGATACGACGTTTCGCACCGCCTCGTTGTGTCTGCGGTACGTCTCGATGAACGCGTCCCGATTGCCATACTGGTCCATCGGGAGCAGCGCTGCCATGACCCGTTCGATCAATGGCCACCGATCGTCGGGGATCGTCTCCGTCGGATCCGACTGCGAACGTCGCCCGCGCTCGATCGTTCGGATGACGCTGTCGTACCACTGCGCGGGATCCCGCTCGGTGAGGATCACCCGGGCCTCTGGGTAGACGTCGATGAGTTGCTGCCAGAACAGGACCGCCGGCACGTCGAGCACCGATCGGTAATCGTGGAAGATCTGGTCCCAGTCGACATCCCCCTGCCGGTCGATGGCCTGGTGCCAGAGGGCGACGTGTCCGGGAGCGCCCAGGTACTCGAATGCGTGGTAGCAGGGCCCGAACCCGAGCCGTTCGAGTGCCACCTTCAGCGACAGCGTTCCAGTGCGGGACAGGCCGGTGCCGATGACCTTGACGCTCACGAGATCCTCCGATCGTCCCGCCGACGACACGAGGGCGTCGCGTGATGCTGTGTGCTTGCCATGCCTCTCAAATTCGAGGGGGTCGGACGGCCTGCGTTAGGCCTCGTCTGCACCGACATTGCCGATGCGTGCACGGACATCGACGACGGTTTGCGGGATGACCTCGCTCTCCTGCGCCGCGCTGTGGCCGGCCGCCCTTACCAGGGACGGGCATGATGGACTTAGCCGCGGGCACATGTACGGGTGCCTAGTGGTGCGAGGCGTGGGTCGCGCAGCGGAGCCGGTTGTTTCCTGAGGTTCGGTCGCAGAACGCGACACCGCAGTCCGCACAGACCTTCAGGCGATCCCACCCGGCGATCGCGACAAGGTGTGCGATGGCCGCCGCCGCATCTGCCAGCTCGCCCGAGGCTTGCTCCGGGGCCGCCGAACGGTGCATGACTCGCCAACTGGAGCCACTGCGCACCAACTGAGGAGTTGCGCCGGCCGTGCTCAGAGTTCGGTTCAGCAGTTCGGCGGCCTTCATCTCGTCCGGGAGTGCAGCGACCACGTCGCGCAGCGGGACGTCCGGCGCGTCCAGCAGGAGTTC
>CAZMXH010000185.1:0-3248 GCA_964570165.1 uncultured Actinomycetes bacterium | reverse complement strand
GCTGTCGCCAGGCCGGGGTCGAGTGACCGGAACGGTGGAACGACCGTGAACTTGCGCGCTCGCACGGTATCAGTCCTTGATCGTGACGCCCATCGACTTCGCGGTGCCGGCGATGGTGCGCATGGCGGCCTCGATGTCTGTGGTGTTGAGATCGGGCAGCTTCTTGGTGGCGATCTCGCGCAACTGTTCCCGGCTGAGAGCTCCCGCCTCGGCATGGCCAGGCTGGTTCGATCCAGCGCCGCCGATGGCCTTGCGGATCAGGTGGGACGTCGGCGGTGTCTTGAGCCGGAGCTCGAACGAGCGGTCTTCGAAGATCGTGATCACGGCCGGAACGATGTCGCCGCGCTGCGCCGCGGTGGCTGCGTCGTAGCTCTTCTTGATCTCGACCAGGTTGGCACCGTGCGGGCCGAGCATCTTGCCCAACTCGACGACGGGAGCGTCGCCTGCGGGTAGCTCGAGCGTGACTTTGGCCAGGACATTCTTCGGGGCCATGACATCTCCTCAGGCAGCGGCTGGTGGTTGCCTGAACTGACGTTAAAACTTGCCGTTACGTCAACTTCAAGTTATTACTGGGCTCCAGCGTGCATCTGTGCCAGTAGCTCCTCTGCCGAGCACCACCGGACTGCCGAACGCAGTCATCGCAAGCAGCCTCGTGCTCAGCCCCAGGACGGTCCAGAGGTGGCCGCAATCAAAATGAGCACGAACTAGCGAGTTACCGTTGGCCTCGCTGGCAGCTTCTGAGAAACGCAGTCACCCGAATGCGGTGCAGCTGACCTGGCTAGGAGATCTTACGGCGGTCTATTCTGTGCTCGGACAGCACCGGCATGACACTGCGGATGGTGTACCACGATGGCGCTTGAAGCGGAAGGATCACGCCTGCGCCGGGGTGTGGTATCGCCCTCGCTTGTCGGTCGCGGCCGAGAGCTTGACCTGTTGGTATCCGCGGTCAACGCGCCACCTGCGGTGGTCACTGTTAAGGGTGAGGGGGGAACGGTAAGAGTCGGCTCACGTCTGAGCTGGCCGATCGTCCAGAGCTTCTCGGTTGCCGCTGGGTGGTCGCCATCGAGACACTGAATGTCACCGGAGAGCTGGCGAGCCTGGTCTCGGAAGTCTTGAAGCGGGACCTGCCGGCAGCAGTGCGGGGAGAGCTCCGCTTCCGGCTGGCCCTGCTCCACGCGAGGCGGTGGGCGCTGACCCGGAGGACGCGATGTGGACTGTGTAGCCCGCGTCGAGTGCGAGGCGGGCGAACGCGACTCCGAATTTGCCGGCGCCGAAGATGCCGATGACGGGGTGAGCGTTGCGCAGGAACGTCGCCGGGATGGCGGAGGCTGTGACGAGGTCTTCGGTCGTGAGACGGTTGCTTCTTCGTGGTGATGGGTTCGATGTCCCGCACAGGACCTGTCAGTTGCTGATGGCGGGGGCGCGGCGAATGTAGGTGTCCTCGTCGACCTGCTCCGCGGTGAAGGCGGCGATGTCGGCGCGACTGACGGCAAAGCCGAGTTTGTCGGTGCCGAAGAACCCGACTCGCGGGTTGCCCTGCTTGGGGGAGACCTTCGGATCGATGAAGCTCACGATCGTCCAGTTCAGGTCGGAGGCCTTGACGGGGTCGGTCATGCCGACGATCTCGTCGTAGGCACGGCGCATGAACGTGCGCGGCATGAAGCCGATCAAGCGGGTGACCAGGGTCGGCTTCTCGTGTGGGTCGAGGATCGCGGGGGTCGCGTGTGCGATGTAGCGGGTGACGCCGTGGCGTTTCATCGACTCGAGGATGTGGCGGGTGCCTTCGACCAACGGCAAACCGGTGGCTTTGCGGTCCAAGCTGGGGCCGAGCGCACTGACCACGGCGTCGGCTCCGGCGACGGCGGAGTCGATGGCGTCCGCGTCGGACATCTGACCGATGACGACCCGGACCCGGTCGCCCCAGACGGCCGGAACCTTGGCCTCGTTGCGGGCGTAGGCGGTGACGGTGTGACCGCGGTCGAGCAGCTCGGCGACGGTGAGTGATCCGATGGCGCCGGTGGCGCCGAAGACCGTGACGTTCATGGGAATGGGACTCCTGCTTCGTGTTGCACCTCGTCGGGTGCCGGGGGCGGGCGGTGGCGCGGGTCGGTGATAGACCGGCCCGCGCCCGGTGGGTCAGCGGGTGATGAGGACTTTGCCGAGGGTGCCGTCGGCGAAGAGGGCGAGCGCCTCGTGGGTGCGGTCGAGCGGGACGCGGGCCTCGACGTTGACCCGCAGGTTGCCCTGGGCGACGAGGTCCAGCAGCCGGGCCAGCTTGTCCGCGGTGGCGGCGGCCATGATGCCGGCAACGGTGACGTCGTCGCGACCGAGCTGCTCGGCGGTGGCGCCGAGGGTGGTGGCCACCGTGCCGCCAGCGCGGACAACCTGTCCAAGTGTGGTGGCGTCGCCGGCGGCTTGCAGGACCTTGTCGACCCCGCTGGGCGCGTGCTCACGGACGGCGGTAGCGACGTCGCCGGTGTAGTCGACGGCGTGGGCGGCGCCGAGGCTACGGACGTACTCGTCCTCCTGGCCGGGGCGGGCGGTGGCGATCACGGTGGCGCCAGCGGCCCGGGCGAGCTGGACGGCGACGGAGCCGACCCCGCCGGTGGCGCCGGAAACCAGCATGATCTCGCCGGGCTGGACGTCGAGTGCCTCAACGGCGTCGTGGGCGGCGATACCAGCGAGCCCGATGACGGCGGCGTCCTCGACACCAACGCTGGCTGGAACGGTGGTGACCGCGGTGGCGGTCACGGCGACCTGGTCGGCGAAGGCGCCGGTGCGTGGGCCGAGGTCCACACCGGGGATGACGCCGGCGACTCGATCGCCGACCTGGACGTTCTCGACGCCCTCGCCGACGGCGCTGACGGTGCCGACGAAGTCGCGACCGAGGACGACCGGGAATTCGTGGGGCAGCATGTCGAAGACGTAGCCGGCGGCCACCGACACGTCGAAGCCGTTGACGGAGGCGGCCTCGACCTCGACCAGGACCTCGCCGGCGGCCGGGTCTGGGTAGGGAAGGTCGAGCGGGGCGGGATGGGTGTCGCGGGCGGTGACGGCGTAGGCCTTCATGGGTGTTCCTCCTGGTGGTTGGACTGGTGATGGGTCGTTTCGTGGTTGTCAGGCAGTGAGGATCTGCAGCACGAGGACTGCGACGGAAAGGACGAGGGGCGGCAGCGGCATGGTGATGTTCTTGGTGTCGCGGACGCGGAGGTGGCCGCCGAGGGCGCCGACGAAGTAGGCGGTCAGGC
>CAZMXH010000184.1:0-7106 GCA_964570165.1 uncultured Actinomycetes bacterium | reverse complement strand
ACGGGCCGACGAGCGCGATCATCTCGCCGGGCTCCACGGTAAACGACACGCCGCGCAGCACCTCGGTACCCGGCCCAGAATCCTCGCGCGCCACCGCCTCGAGCGAGGCCAGCGACACGTCCTCGGCCGCCGGGTACCGGAACCACACGTCGTCGAACTCGATCGACGCGGCGTCGGCGGGCAGGGGGCGGGCGCCGGGCCGGTCGCGGACCATCGGCTCGAGATCGAGCACCTCGAAGACCCGCTCGAAGCTGACCAGCGCGGTCATGATGTCCACCTGGACGTTGGACAGCGCGGTGAGCGGCCCGTACAACCGCGTGAGCAGCGCTGCGAGGGCAACGAGCGTGCCGACCTGGAGGGTGCCGTCGATGGCCAGCCAGCCGCCGAGGCCGTACACCACCGCCGTGGCCAGCGACGTGAGCAGCGTCAGGCCGATGAAGAAGTACCGCGCGTACAGCGCCTGCACCACTCCGATGTCGCGGACCCTGCCGGCCGCCTGGCTGAAGTTCGCCGCCTCGTCGGCGTACCGGCCGAAGATCTTGACCAGCAGCGCGCCGGCCACGTTGAACCGCTCCGTCATGGTCTGGCTCATCGCGGCATTGAGCTGCATCGACTCCCGCGAGATGGCCGCCAGCCGGCGGCCTACCAGCCGGGCGGGCAGGATGAACAGCGGGAGCAGCACCAGCAGCAGCAGTGTGATCTGCCACGACAGCACCAGCATCGCGCCCGTCGCGAGCACCAGGGTGACGGCGTTGCTGACCACCTGCGACAGGTTCCCTGTGAACTCCTGCTGCGCGCCGACGACATCGCTGTTGAGCCGCGAGTCCAGAGAGCCGGTCTGGGTGCGGGTGAAGAATGCCACGGGCTGGCGCTGCACGTGATCGAACACCTCGGTGCGCAGGTCGTAGATCAGCCCCTCGCCAACCCGCGCGGAGGCCCAGCGCCCGACCAGGTTGAGCCCTGCGTCCAGGACGGCGAGGACGGCGACCAGCACGGCGCCCAACACGACGAGATCGCGGCGACCGGCGATGACTCCGTCGTCGATCACGAGCTTCAGCAGCAGCGGCACGGCCGCTGCGCTGGCCGCCGCCGCGACGGTCGTCGCCAGGAACACCGCGAGCTGTCTCCTGTACGGGCGTGCGTACCGCAGGATGCGGCGGCCGGTGCCCTTGGCCAGCCGCTGCCGGGTGACCTCGCGGTCGCGGGAGTACGAGCGGATCATCCCCCACGCCGTCATCGGCCCGCCCATGGACACGTCTGCTGCGACCTCCTTATGACTGCGGCCTGCACATCCAGGCAACCACGATGTGCAAGGCGGCGCCCGGAGCAACGTCACGGCGGCGCGGAAGATTCCCGGGGGCGGTCAGCTCCGGAGGCTTCGCAGCAACCGAATCTGGGCCTCTCGTTCCGCGGCGAGCTGAGCGGCGGTGGGGCGGCCGGCGGCATCTCGCAGCAGCGCCTTGGTCTCGCGCATGGCGCGGTCGGGGGCGGCGAGCACGGCGCTGACCAGGTCGTCGACAGCTGCCTCGAGCTCCTCGGCAGGGACCGTCGCGACGGCCAGCCCGAGCTCGACCGCCTCGCGCGCGCCGACCCAACGGCCGGTGGCGCAGATCTCCAGTGCACGCTGGTAGCCGACCGCGGCCACCAGGTGGGCGGTCCCCCCGAGATCGGGGATCAGGCCGAGCGCCGGTTCGCGAACGGCGAACCGTGCGTCGTCGGAGCACAGCACGATGTCACATGCGAGCGCGAGCTGGAACCCTGCGCCGACGGCGTGGCCGTGCACCGCCGCCACACTGATCAACGGGGACTCGTGCAGCCAGCGGAAGCCGGCCTGGTAGCCAGCCAGCGTCTTGTCCAGCGTGTTGGTGTCCGACGCCGCGAGCGCCGCGACGTCGGGTTCCCCCGCTATGCCCGTCCCGTCCAGCAGTCGCCGGTCCAGCCCCGCTGAGAAGGACGGGCCGCGCGCGCCGACGACGACGGCGCGTACCGGGTCCGCCCCCGTTGCCGCGGCGATCAGCGCCTTGCCGACGGCGGCGAGCGCCCGCCAGGTGGCGGGCGTTTGTGCGTTACGGACCGCAGGCCGAGCGAGCGTGACCCGCGCGACGGGCGGCTGGACCGAGAACTCCAATCCGCCGGCGCGCAGGGTCTCGACCGGAACTGCCGGGTTCAGGACTTCTTTCTGCCCCGGGTTGCTCCGCCGCGCCCGCGTAGCTGCACGCCGGACTCCGACAGCAGCCTGTGAACGAAGCCGTACGACCTGCCGGTCTCACCCGCCAAGTCGCGGATGCTCTTCCCGCCTTCGTACTTCTTCCTCAACTCGCTGGCCAGCTTCTCCCGCTGACCTCCGCTGATCCGCGCGCCTTTCGCGAGCTTCTCGGCCACGCGTCCTCCCGTTGCTAGAGATTTGCACTGAGCTGCGGGACCATGATCCACCCCCGCTAGCGGTTTTCGCTACCGAAACGCAAGATCCCGTCCACGATTTGTTCCTTTCATACCGGAGTGCCCGGCTAAGCGGTCGTCAAACGACACCTCCTGGAAGGAGTTGGAGCCGTCATTTGTCGGGTTCCCCGCCTGCGTAGTCGTAAGCAACACAGTCGTGCTGCGGTCGATCTTAGTGTGACAAGAGTTTCTTCAATTTGCAGCGTTGGGGGTCGAACGTCGTCGTTCGCTCGCTCGGCGGCCTTACAGACCGCCGTTTCAGCGGCTCCAACAATCCCGAACCACGCGACATTGTCGCCATCTGCCGGTGCCGGTGCGGAGCACCCGGTCTACCGTTGGCGCCGTGATACAGACAGGACTCCGTGCGCTCCGCGACCGCCGCGTCTCCCGCCGGCTCGCGGTTGCCGACCTCGCCAGAATCGCCGTGGTCGCCGCGCTTATCGCGGCCTTGGCCCTGCCCGGAACGATCCATCTGTTCGGCAGCCCGGTTCCGATCACCCTGCAGACGTTCGGCGTGATGCTCGCCGGCCTGCTGCTTGGGCCCGTCAGGGGCGCGCTCGCGGTGCTGGTCTACCTGGCGATGGGCGCAGTCGGGCTGCCGGTGTTCGCCGGCGGTACCGGCGGGCTGGGTGCGTTCGCCGGCCCCACCGGCGGGTACCTGATCGGCTTTCCGATCGGTGCGCTGGTCATCGGGCTGGTCGCGCACCGGCTACGCCGGTTCGACCGCGCGCTCGGCTTCACGGCCTGCGTGGTGGGAGGCATCGGCGTGGTGTATGCGGTCGGTGTCCCCTGGCTCGCGTGGCGGGCCGGGCTGAGCTTCGAGGAAGCCCTCGTCAGCGGCGGCACGCTGTTCCTGTTCGGTGACTTGGTCAAGGCGTTCCTCGCCACCGTGGTTGCGGACGGGGTGCACCGGGCGTATCCCCGGCTGGCCGAGTCGCGGCACCGGACCGGCGGCGCGGTTTCTTGATCGAGGTAAGCGGCGTCAGCCACTCGTTCGGCGATCGTGTGGTGCTCCGGTCGGTGGACGCGACGCTGCTCGAGCACCGGGTGGCCGTCCTCGGGGCCAACGGATCCGGAAAGTCCACGTTCGCGCGGCTGCTCAACGGCCTCGTCGTGCCGGACGAGGGGCGCGTAAGCGTCCACGGGCGATGCACCCGGCGCGACGCCGCGGCGGTACGCCGGATGGTGGGTTTCGTCTTCACCGACCCGGACGCCCAGATCGTCATGCCCACCGTGGCCGAGGACGTGGCGTTCGGGCTGCGGCCGCGGCGGCTCGGCAAGGAGCGCACGGCGAAGTTGGTCGAGGAGGCGCTCGACGCCGTCGGGCTGAGCGACCATGCCGACCATCCGGCCCACCTGCTGTCGGGGGGGCAGAAGCAGTTGTTGGCACTGACCGCCGTGCTGGTCACCGAGCCCCGGATCCTGGTGTGTGACGAGCCGACGACGCTGCTGGACCTGCCGAACACGCGCCGCGTTCTCGACCTGCTGCGCAGCCTGCCGCAGCAGGTCGTCATGGTCACGCACGACCTCGACGCCTTGGCCGGGTTCGACCGGGTCCTCGTGTTCGACGACGGGCGTGTCGTTGCCGACGACGAGCCGGCCGCCGCGGTGGCGTACTACCGGAAGCTGGTCGGATGAGCTGGCTGCACCGGGCTCCCGCCGGCGCCAAGCTCGCCGGGCTCGGCGTGCTCGTGACCGGCGTGCTGCTACTCCCTGGCCCGGTGGCGATCGGGGCAGCCGCCGTAGCGACGGTAGGCCTGTACGGCAGCGCCGGCCTGGGACCTTCCGTCGTGTGGCGGCAGGTGCGGCCGTTACGGTGGGCGCTCACGGCGCTGGCGGTGTTCCAGGCCGTGACGGCCGGCTGGGAGGCCGCCACCGTGGTGGTCGGAAAGCTGGTGCTCACGGTGGCGCTGGCAGCCTTGCTGACGCTAGTGACGCCGACGACCGAACTGCTCGACGTGATCGAACGAGGCTTGCGCCCGCTGCGGGCCGTCGGGGTCAACCCGGAACGTGCGGCGCTCGTCCTGGCGCTGGCGGTGCGCGCCGTCCCGGTGGTGGCTGGGCTGGCGGCCGAGGTGCGCGACGCGCAGCGCGCCCGGGGACTGGGCGGCAGCGTGCAGGCCTACGCCGTCCCGCTTGTGGTGCGCAGCCTGCAGCACGCCGACGCTGTTGGTGAGGCGCTCGTCGCCCGCGGTCTCGACGACTAGGCCGGATGGGTTCGATCACGTTCAGCAGGGTCGCCCCCACAACACGAGGTCTGCGCGCCTGTCACGGCAGGGGCGACCCTGCTGAACGTGATCGAACCGAAGGCGCTCTCAGCCGAGGTCGACCGGGTCGATTCGGACGCGGACCGCCCCACCCGACTTCCGGGCGGAGCGCACGCCTTGTGCGGACTTGAGGGCGGCGGCAAGCGCAGCGCCGGACCGCCGCGGCACCCGCACGAGCATCCGCTCCCTGCCGTCCCCCATGGGTACCGGCCCGAGCAGCTCGGCTGCCTGGGGCAGCTCGGCAAGGGTCAGCAGATCGGAGACGTCTTCGGGAGCTCCGGTCAGCTCGGCTACCCGGGCCGCCGGTGGGAACCGCAGCTGAGCGCGGTCTCGTAGCTCCCGGTCGGCGAAGCCGGCCGGGTCCCACCGGACGAGGGCCTGCACGGCCGGCACGGCGGACTCCGCCACAACCACGACGCGCCCTCCGTCGGCGGCGCCGCGAACCAGTGCTGCCGCGGCCAGCCACCTGCGCAACGCCTCCTCGCCGGCACGCAGCCCGGGGCGAGACAGCAACGCGTTCCCGTCGAGCAGCAGCGCGGCCGCGTATCCGCCGGCCGCCACGGGCTCCGCGCCGGGGGTGGCCACGACGAGTGCCGGCGTACCCGCCACCGTCTCGAGGATGCGGTCACCCTGCGACGTCACGACCCGCACGCCCGGGAACGCCCGGCCAAGCTCCTCTGCGGTGCGGCGCGCCCCCACGGCACCCGCTCGCAGCGCGGTGGCCCCGCACGCCGGGCAGGACCACGGCTCGAGGCGGCCACACCACGCGCACGCTGGGGTCTCGCGGTCGCCAGACAGCCGCAGCGGGCCGTGACATGCGGCGCATCGGGCGGGCGCCCGGCAGCGGCCGCACATGAGCGCGGGCACGTATCCAGCACGCGGGACCTGTACCAGCACCGGACCATCGGCCAACGCGTCGCGCGCGGTGCGCCAGGCCAGCGACGGGATCCGGGCCGTACGCGCGGCCTCGTCCCGCGCCCGCTCGTAGTCGTCGCCGGTCGTTCGCACCGTCGGTGCCGCCGCCCGGGCCGCCGCCCGGGGCGGCGTGACCGACCGCGCCCACCCGGACGCCACCAGCTGCGCTGCCTCGGCCGTGCGGGCGAACCCGCCGACGACCGCGGCGGCGTCCTGCAGATGCGCCCGCAGCAGGAGAACGTCGCGGGCGTGGGGGTACGGTGCGCGCGGCTCGGCATGCACGTCGTCGCCGTCGTCCCAGATGGCCACCAGCCCCAGGTCGCGCACCGGCGCGAACATCGCCGAGCGGGTGCCGATCACGGCGGGTACCGCGCCGCGGCGCACGGCGAGCCAGCGCCGGTAGCGCTCGCCGGGACCCAGGTCCGCGGTCAGCACGACATGCCGGCCCGCGCCCAGCAGCGCGGACACCGCGCCGTCCAACCGGTCCACATCGCGGGCGTCGGGCAGCACCACAAGCGCTCCTCTGCCGCCCGCGCACGCCGCGGCCACGAGGCGTGCGAGCAGGTCGGGCCAGTCGGCGCCCGGACCCGGGTTCCAGACCGCGCGCGGTCGTCCACGGGCTCCCAGGGAGGCCAGCAGCGACGGCCCGGCTATGTGATCGGCCCAGCCGCCAGGGTCCGGCATCATAGGCCGCTCAGCGGCGGGCTCCGACGGCAGCGCCTCGGTGCGCGCATGCCGCGGCGGAATCGCGAGCCGAAGCACGTCGGCCACCGTGCCCGCGTAGCGGTCGGCGACCGCCCGAGCCAGGCCGGCGATCTCGGGGGCAAGAACCGGCTCGGGCGAGACCACCCGGCGCAGCCGGGACAGCTGCCCGGCGTGGTCGCTGGCCGAACGGCGCTCGATGATGAATCCGTCGTGCACAGCTCCGGCGAGGCGTACCGACACCCGCGCACCCGGCACCGCGTCGTCGCTCATGCCGGCGGGGACCAGATAGTCGAACTCGCGATCGAGGTGCGCCAGCGGTACGTCGAGCTGGACCCGCGCCACCGGCAGTGCCTCGGCCACAGGCTCCCCGCGCCCGGCGGCACGGCCGCGCCGTCGAGCCGCTTCACGGTCACCGAGCAGCTCGAGCTGCTCGGACGGGTCGCGCGCTCCGGAACCGGTCACCTGACGGCTCTACAGCACCCGGTCGGCGCCAGATGCCGTCAGGCGACGGCGGCGCGCAGGTCCTCCACCCGGTCGGTCCGCTCCCAGGTGAAGTTGGGCAGCTCCCTGCCGAAGTGCCCGTACACCGCGGTCTCCGCGTAGATCGGGCGCAGCAGGTCGAGGTCCCGGACGATGGCGGCAGGCCGGAGGTCGAACACCTCGGCCACGGCGCGCTGGATGCGGTCGACGGGGACGGTTTCGGTGCCGAAGCACTCGACGAACAGGCCCACCGGCCGGGACTTGCCGATGGCGTACGCCACCTGCACCTCGCACCGCCGG
>CAZMXH010000183.1:0-7124 GCA_964570165.1 uncultured Actinomycetes bacterium | reverse complement strand
CTAACCACCTGGTGGTCGAGCGGCGCCGGCTGGGGAAACGTCTTTCTCGGGCGCCTCGTCGGGTCGGATTCCGACACTTCTGGCATGCCGTCCTCCTGACCTGACGCGACGGCGTCGACCGACAACGTACCCACCAGGGTCTCCGTAGTCTGGGTGTTCACCAGCCGTCAGAGCTCCTCGGCCACGGTCCTACTAGTTGCGCCGCGAGCCTACCTCGCATCGCCCCGTTCCGGGTGCATGCCGCGCCCGAGGAGCCCTGGCTGGCCGGTCACGGAAGGTCGAACGGCACCCACGCCCGCTCGGACAGGTCCTGCACGTCGTGGCCCATCACACCGGCGGCCGACACGGTCCACAGCGTGTCGCCGACCACTAGCGAGCGGCGGATCGTCGCCTCGTACCACCCAGGGTCGTGCGAGCGCGACTCCGGAACCGGGTGCTGCACCACCCCAAGCTCGGCGAACCGGTCGCCTTCCAGGCGCAGCACCACCGCCTCGCCCGGGGGCGGCAGCCACGGATCCACCGCGGCGCCGTCCCGGTCCGGCATCGGCAGCGGCTCCGCGGCGTCGTGCCGCTGCACAGGGACGACCACCAGGTCATCGGCCGGCCAGTACAGGAAGGCGTGCGGGTCGTGCTCCACCTCGGACCAGCTGTCGGGCAGCCCGTAGGTGTCGGTGCGCTCCGGAGCCGCCAGATCGGCCACGTCGAACAGGGACAGCTGCGTCCCGACAGTGCGTCCTTGCTCCGTGGCGTCCTGACCCACCCCGATCAGCCGGTCGTCCTCCGCGGGATGCAGGTACGCCGAGTAGCCGGGAATCTTCAGCTCGCCGACGACCCGCGGGTCCGCCGGATCGGAGAGGTCCACCGTGTAGAGCGGGTCGGTTTCGCGGAAGGTCACGACGTAACCTACGGGCCCCATGAACCGGACCGCGTAGATCCGCTCCCCCTTCCCCAGGCCGCCCACGCTGCCCACGGTCTCGAGCGAGCCGTCCCGCTCGGCCAGGACCACGATCTGGCTCTCCGTCGCCGGCAGCCGCGGCTCCGGATCAGGGGCGAAGCCGTCGTCGAGCGGGCGGCGTGCCTCGTCCGTCGTGGTCGCTACCCTCAACCTGCCCTCGTGCTCGGACATCGAGTACTGGTTGAGCAGCCACCCGTCCACCGAGCCGGACGCGCGGTACTCGGGCGAGCCGCTGTCGCTGACGCCGAACTTGTGGATGTTCGTCCCGGAGTCGTCCTCCGACCACCAGCGCCGGCCGTCCGCGATGTACAGGCTCTCACCCGTCGCGTAGACCGTCTGGCCGTCGCCGAGGACGGACACAGCGTCGACCGGCTTGAGGCCGGCGGTGAGATCCACCGTGAGCACGTTGAGCATCGAGGCGCCCGAGTACACCTCGGGGTGCCGGACGTCGCTGCAGTCCACCAGCCGCCCTCGCTCCTCGCCGCCGCCGCCGCGACGGTGCACGAAGGCCGGCAGCCAGTCATCGATCTGGGTCTGGCGCAGCGCCGCGAGGTTCGCCTCGCGCGCCGCGTCCTCGCTGCCGCTGCCGTCCGGGTAGACGGTCGGCACCTGGGGGGTCGAGCGAAGCACTATCTGGGCGGTCGAGCCCACCAGCCGCGCATCGACGTAGCTGCCTTCGACCGTCAGCCGCTCGGCCACCCGCGGCCGGCCGGCGATGTCCACCAGCAACAACTCGACCTCCTCGGGGGCCAGCCGTGTCGGGCCAATGGGCGGCGAATCCCGAAGCATCGCCGGCTCGGGCGCCCCGTGGCCGACCACGAGCACCCGGTCGCCGGACAGCACCATCTGCTCCGACGCGCCCGAAAGTTCAAGAGTGCCCGTCACCTGCCGCCGCTCCAGGTCGACCACTCGGAGCAGCCCGCGCTGCACTGTGACGAGGCGGCGACCGTCGGTCTTGACCAGGTCGGCCTCGTCGACGCCGGCCTCGTGCACGTTGGTGCGGGAGTACTGGGGAGCCGCCTGGTCTGCCGCCCCGGCGCTCAGTTCGGCTGCGGCCTCGGGCGCGAGCGCCCGCCCGCCGTCGGCGGCGGCCGGCGCTTCGGCAACCGGCGCGTCGCCATCCATGGGCGGACCGGCGCCGGCGTCGGCCCCGGGGTTCACCTCCATGTCCATCTGCACCATGTGGTTCCATCCGGGCTGCAGGCCGTACGGACCGACGTGAGGCTCGGCAGCGCTCTGCAGGTCACGGAGCGCCTGGTCACAGGTGTCGAATGACACCAGTCGGACGGCCGCGGCGGCGATGGCCGGCCCGGGGGCGTTCGGGCCGACGGAACCGGTGGACGGCCCGGCGGTGCACCCCGCGAGGACCACGGCTGCGACCACGACCACCAGCCCGATCGGCCTGGTCGCTCGGTAGGCAAGATTCCCGATCATGCGGCTTGGACGTGGGCGGTCCCGATCCGGTTCCCGACCCGGTTCCTCCACCCTTCCGCGTTGTCAGGGCTGCTCCGGCCTGTGGCCCACGTCAGCCAGTTGTCCGGCCTGACAACTCGGGAAGAGGGGTGAGGTCAGCGGGCGCGGGGGTGAGCGGCGGCGTAGACCTCGCGCAGCTGGTCCACTGTCACCAGCGTGTACACCTGGGTAGTGGTGACCGAGGCGTGGCCCAGCAGCTCCTGGACCACCCGCACGTCGGCCCCGCCCTCCAGCAGATGGGTCGCGAACGAGTGGCGCAGCGTGTGCGGCGAGACATGGGTCGACAGGCCGGCGCGCTCGGCAACGGCCTGCAGCACGGCCCATGCTCCCTGCCGCGAGAGCCGCCCGCCGCGGGCGTTCAGGAACAGCGCGGGCGTGCCTCGTCCGCCCGCTGCCAGGGGTGGGCGCGCCCGCACCAGGTAGGCGTCGACGGCGTCCAGCGCGTACGACCCCACAGGCACCACCCGCTGCTTGCCGCCCTTGCCGCGCAGCAGCGCGGTGGCGGACTCCGTGTCGAGGTCGTCGACGTCGAGGCCTACCGCCTCCGAGATGCGAGCGCCGGTGCCGTACAGCACCTCCAGCAGCGCCCGGTCCCGAAGGGCGAGCGGCGTCGCAGCGTCTCCCGCGGCCGCCTTCAGCAGTTGCTCGACCTCCGCCAGCGGAATCGCCTTCGGCAGCTTCCGGGGCGGAGTGGGCGGCCGCACAGCAACGGCCGCATCGCCCTGGACCAGCCCCTCCCGCACCAGGAACCGGTGCAGCCCGCGCACCGCGACGACCGCGCGGGCCGCGGAGCTCGCCGACAGCGGCGAGTGCTCTTCGTCACCTTCCCGCAACCGGCGGAGGAACGCTGCCACATGCCGCTCGGAGACCGCACTCGGCTCGCCGACCCCCGCCGCCGCGAGATGCGCCGCGTAGCGCCGCAGGTCCCGCCGGTAGGACGCCAGCGTGTTCGTCGCCAGCCCTCGCTCTACCGCAAGGTGATCCAGGTAGCGGCGGACGGCGCGGTCCAGCGGAGACTCACCGACGGTCGACACGGCTCAGCGCAGCACCTCGTCGAGGCTCACCGAGTCCATCCCGTGCGCCTCGGCCACCGATGGGTAGGTCACCTTGCCGGCGTGCGTGTTCAGGCCGCGGGCCAGCGCCTGATCGGTCCGGAGGGCCTCCCGCCAGCCCTGATTCGCGAGCTCGACCACATACGGCAGGGTGGCGTTGGTCAGCGCGTACGTGGAGGTGTGCGGAACGGCGCCCGGCATGTTCGTCACGCAGTAGAACAGGGACCCATGCACCGTGTAGGTGGGAGCGGCGTGGGTCGTCGGTCGCGAGTCCTCGAAACACCCGCCCTGGTCGATGGCGATGTCGACCAGCACCGCCCCGGCCCGCATCGTCGCCACGAGCTCGTTTGACACCAGCTTCGGGGCCTTGGCCCCTGGGACCAGGACCGCGCCGATGACCAGGTCCGCGTCGGAGACCGCCTTCGCGACCTCGAACAGGTTCGAACTGATGGTCGTTGCGTGCCCGCGGTGGATCCGGTCGACAGCCTGCAGCCGAGCGATGTTCTTGTCCAGAACCCATACGTCCGCCTGCATGCCGAGAGCGATCTCCGTGGCGTTCAGGCCGGCCTCGCCGGCGCCGATGACGACGACCTTCGCGGCCTTCACTCCAGGGACACCGCCAAGCAGGACGCCGCGGCCGCCCTGCGCACGCTCGAGCAGGTGCGCGCCGACCTGGGTCGCCATCCGGCCCGCGACCTCGCTCATCGGTGCGAGCAGCGGCAGCGAGCCGTTCGGCAGTTGGACGGTCTCGTAGGCGATCGCCGTGACTCCGGAATCCAGGAGCGCCTGGGTGCACTCCCGCGACGCTGCCAAGTGCAGGTAGGTGAAGAGCACCTGGCCGGCATGCAGCCGGTTGTACTCGGCGGCGACCGGCTCCTTGACCTTGAGAACGAGCTCCGCGCTGTCCCAGACGTCGTTGGCGTCCTTGAAGATCTGCGCACCGGCATTGGCGTACTCGTCGTCCGAGATCGACGACCCGAGACCGGCACCGCTCTCGATGACGACGTCATGGCCGTTGCGAACCAACTCGTGAACCCCCGCAGGCGTGATCGCCACCCGGTACTCGTTGTCCATGACCTCGGCTGGAACCCCGACCAACACGTCAACCGCCAACCCTTCACGTCCATCGTCCGGCCACGCTGCCGCACGGGCCAGCCGCGCAGGGCTGGCGGCGCCGAGTCTAGGCCAGCGAACGGCCGCCGCTGGCGACGCGGTGCCGCGGAGCCGATATTGATCGGTAGAGACTGATAACATCGTTATATGCCGATCAATCAACGCTCGGCGACACGACCCGCGGTGCGGCTGTTCCAGAGCCTTGCCGACCCGGTTCGGCTTACCATCCTGCGACTGCTAGCCGAGGGGGAGCACCGAGTCGTCGACCTGACCGCAGAACTCGGGCTGGCCCAGTCGACCGTCTCCGGCCACCTCGCGAGCCTGCGCGCAGCAGGCGTCGTCGGCGCGCGGCCGGACGGCCGGTCCACCTACTACTACCTTGCGAGCGCCGACGTGTGGGCTCTGCTCGCCGCGGCGGACGACCTGCTCCACACGGCCGACGATGCCGCTGCCCTGTGCCCTCACCGATACCGACCGCAGCAGAGGCGGCATTGATGGGCGCCAGGCACGGTCACGGCGACACCGCGGCCCAGCCATACCGGCGGCGGATGGTGGTCGTCCTCGGCATCATCGGCCTGATCGCGATCGTTCAGGTGATCGGCTCTCTGCTGTCCGGTTCGCTCGCGTTGCTCGCGGACGCAGGGCACGGGCTCACCGACGGGCTCGGCGTCGGCCTTGCCCTGCTCGCCACGATCGCCGCCGCCCGGCCTCCGCGCGATCACCGCACCTTCGGCCTGCAGCGCCTGGAGGTCCTCGCCGCGCTCGCCAATGGCCTGATCGTCAGCGTCGTCGCGGCGTTCATCCTGGTGGGAGGCGTGCGCCGGCTTTTCGACCCGGTCGGGATCGAAGGCGACGTGATGCTCGCCGCCGCCGCGATCGGCCTGCTGGGGAACGTCGCCGGCCTGCTGATCCTCCACCGCGGGCGGCGGGCGAGTCTCAACGTCCGCGGCGCCTACCTCGAGGTGCTCGGCGACACCCTCAGCTCGGTCGCCGTCATCGCCGCTGCGGTAGTCGTGATGACCACCGGCTTCCTGCGGGCGGACGCGATCGCCTCCATCGCGATCGGGCTGCTGATCCTCCCCCGGGCGTGGCTGCTGCTGCGCGACGTCGTCCACGTGCTGCTCGAGGCCACGCCGGCGGACGTCGACCTGCGCGATGTGCGCAGGCACATCATGGCGGCGCCGGCCGTGGTCGGTGTGCACGACCTGCATGCCTGGACGATCACCAGCGGGGTTCCCGTCGTGTCCGCCCACGTCGTGGTCGACGACGCGGAACTGGCCGAGCACGGGCACGGCGCGATCCTGGATCGGCTGCACCGCTGCCTGGCCGGCCACTTCGACATCGATCACAGCACCTTCCAGATCGAGCCCGAGGGCCACGCCGACCACGAGTATGCGCGGCACGCGTGATCGACGTGGCAGCACAACCAGCGCACGGCGATCGAGGCGCCCGCACCGGCGAATCGTCCATCGCGCGGCGGGTGCCGCCCTAGCCGCGGATGTCCCAGGGTGCGTCCGCCGGCCGCAGGGTGTCGTAGCCGCCGCGCTGCCGGGCCGCCCACGCGGCAAGCACGCCAAGGCAGAGGATCGCGTTGTGCAGCCGACCGGCGAGCACTGCCTCCACGACGTCGTCGAGAGGCGCCCAGAACACCCCCATGTCGGCCTCTTCCTCGCGGCCGACGTAGCGCTCGCCGTCCGGCACCTCCGACAGGCCGCGTGCGAGGTAGACCCGGATCGACTCGTCGGTGATGCCGGGCGAGGTGAACGCGTCCACCAGCACCCGCCAGTCACTGGCGCGAACGTGGCCCTCCTCGTAGAGCTCTCGCGCCGCCGCCTCGTGGTACGGCTCGCCCGGCACGTCGAGCAGCCCGGCCGGCGCCTCGAGCAGCCGGTAGCCCGTCGGATGCCGGTACTGCGAGATCAGCAGCATCCAGTCCTCGTCGTCCAGCGCCACCACACCGACCGCTCCGGGGTGCATGACGACGTCGCGGACGAGCTCACCCTCGCCCGCCGGGGGGCGGACGACGTCGCGCCGGACCGCGATGATGCGGCCGGTGTCGTGGACGACTTCGGACTTCCGGACGGGCCAGCGCTCGGGGCGATCGGTCACAGCGAGGGGCGAGTACGCCCTCGAGCCGCCGCTCATGAAGCCGCGCCGACGTGCTCGGACAGCTCCACCGGATCGACGTCGAGCGGCAGCTGGAGCTCCTGCTGCCGCTCCAGCGCGGCCTCGACGAGCCCGGCGACCAGCGGGGGCGCGCGGGTCGGCCGCGACTTCATCTCCGGGTGAGCCTGCGTGCCGACGAAGTACGGGTGGACGTCCCTGGGCAGCTCGATGAACTCCACGAGCTCACCGTCCGGAGACAGCCCGGAGAACACCAGGCCGGCCGCCGAGAGCTGCGAGCGGTACGCGTTGTTCACCTCGTAGCGATGCCGGTGCCGCTCGCTGACCGTGCCGGTGCCGTACAGCTCCCGCACCAGCGTGCCGGCCACCAGCTGCGCGGGAAAGGCGCCGAGCCGCATGGTTCCGCC
>CAZMXH010000182.1:6909-7135 GCA_964570165.1 uncultured Actinomycetes bacterium | reverse complement strand
GGAGGTCAAGATCGGCGTGCGCAACGCCACTCGTGAGCTTGTGGTCGAAAGCGCGCAGTCGCCGGAGGAGGTCCAGCGGACCGTCATGGAGGCGATCAACGAAAAGGGCGGCGTGCTCAGCCTGACCGACGAGCGCGGTCGTGAGGTGTTCGTCATGTCGGATCACCTGACATATGTCGAGATAGGGGAGCCGGTCGAGCGTCCGGTCGGCTTCGGCGCGCGCTAT
>CAZMXH010000182.1:0-6899 GCA_964570165.1 uncultured Actinomycetes bacterium | reverse complement strand
GACAGGCGGGCCCGCCTGTCACGGCAGGGGCCGCCCTGCCGAACGTGATCGAAAGACTCAGGACGACAGGCCCAGGGCAGCCCTCCGCTTGCCGTGGTTCTCGGTCAGCCGGGCGAACACCCGGCCAAGTTCGGCCAGATCCATACCGCTGTCGCTCACGTCCCCCGCGATCAGCGCCGACAGCGACTCGTGGTCGACCGCCGCGTGCTGCGCCTGCGACAGGGCCTCGCCGACCAGCCGGCGTGCCCACAACGCGAGCCGCCCGGCCACCTGCGGGTCGGCCTCGATCGCCGATCGCACCCGCTCGACCACGAAGTCGGCATGGCCGGTGTCGGCGAACACCTCGAGGACCAGGGCCCGCGTCCGCTCGTCCAGATGACGCGACACCTCCCGGTAGAAGTCCGCCGCGAACCCGTCGCCGACATACGCCTTGACCAGGCTCTCCAACCAGTCGGCGGGCTCGGTGTGGTGATGAAATGCCCGCAGCGCGTCCTGGAAGGGTGCCATGGCATCCTCGGCATCCACGCCCAACTCGGCGAGCCGCTCCCTGAGCTGCTCGAAGTGCCGGAACTCTGCCACGGCCATCGCGGCCATCTCCGCCTTTTCCGCGAGCGTGGGCGCAAGGCCGGCATCGGCCGCGAGCCGCTCGAACGCCATGAGCTCGCCCAGGCTCAGCAGTCCGAGCAGGTCGATGACGGCGGTCCGGTAAGTCGGGTCGTCGATGTTCGCCGACACGGCCTCCATAGTCGGCAACCCTACCGCCCGCGCAACCGGCCGCAGCGGTCACCGCGCGTCGCTCCCGCGTGGCGGCCCGCCGGTCACGCAGATCGTCGTCTAAACTCATAAGAGAATGCAACGGCGTCTTCCCGTGGGATGGACGCCCTCGAGGTCGGCGTACCGCCGTGCCTGTGCCACCGTGCTCCGGCCATCCCGGTCACCGGGACCGCCGCCCACCGGGTAGCGCCGGGCGTTGGGCGCCCACCACGAGACCCGACCGCGAACATGATGAGGCGAGCCGCCCTGACTACCTTCCGAGACCTCGGAGTCCTCGCTCCGATCGCCGACGCGCTCGAGAACGTCGGCATCACCGAGCCATTCCCCATCCAGCAGATGGCCGTGCCGGTCGCCTTGCTAGGCAATGACCTGATCGGCCAGTCCCGCACCGGCACTGGCAAGACCCTCGCGTTCGGGGTGCCGTTGCTGCAGCGCATCGTCAGCCCGGACGACCGCGACTACGACGCCGCGACGGACCACGGCAGGCCTCAGGCACTCGTCGTCGTGCCTACCCGCGAGCTTGCGCTCCAGGTCAGCGCCGACCTGGAGGCCGCGTCAGCAATCCGCCGAGCCCGGATCCTCACGGTGTACGGCGGTCGGGCCTACGAGCCTCAGGTCGACCGGCTTCGTCGAGGAGTGGACGTGGTCGTCGGTACGCCGGGACGGCTCCTGGATCTCACCGACCAGCGTCATCTCGACCTTGCCCACATCAAGGTGCTCGTGATCGACGAGGCCGACCGGATGTACGACCTCGGCTTCCTGCCGGACGTGGAGAAGCTGATCCGCCTCACGCCCGAGCTCCGGCAGACCATGCTGTTCTCCGCCACCATGCCCGCAGAAGTGGTCGGCCTCGCCCGGCGCGACATGCGGCAACCGCTGAACATCCGCGCGGAGTCGCCGGACGAGACGGCTACGGTACCGACGACCGCCCAGTTCGTCTACCGCGCCCACGTCCTCGACAAGGACGAGGTGATCGCCCGCGTGCTGCAGGCGGAGAACCGCGGCCTGACCATGGTCTTCTGCCATACGAAGCGGCAGACCCAGAAGGTCGCCGACGAGTTGCACCGCCGCGGTTTCGCCGTCGCGGCGGTCCACGGCGATCTCGCACAGGCCGCGCGCGAGCAGGCTCTCCGCGCGTTCCGCGGCGGGAAGGTCGACGTCCTTGTCGCGACCGAGGTAGCGGCCCGGGGCATCGACGTCGACGGAGTCACCCACGTCGTGAACTACAGCTGTCCCGAAGACGAGAAGATGTACCTGCACCGCATTGGCCGTACCGGGCGTGCCGGTGCCTCGGGGGTGGCCGTCACGCTGGTCGACTGGGAGGACCTCGCGCGCTGGCGGATGATCAACGACGCCTTGGACCTGCCCTTCCCCGAGCCGCTGGAGACCTACTCGACCAGCGAGCACCTGTACCGAGACCTCGGCATCCCCGCCGGTGCCCGGGGCGTGCTCCCGAGCGAACAGCGGGTCCGCGCCGGGCTGGACGCCGAGCAGCTAGAAGATCTCGGCGGGACCAGCCGTGGCCGACCGCGCTCCCGCCGCCCCGGACGCGCCCGCGGGACGGGTGGCCAGCGTGGTGCCGGACACCGTACGGACGGGGACGAACGCTCGCCGCGGCGCAAGCGCGGCCGCCGGCGCACGCGCGGCGGCAAGCCGATCGAGGAGCCTTCGACCATGGCGGCCGCCCGCACCGAGGCGTCGGACGCCGAAGGCGAAGACTCGCGCCGCTGGCGGCGTCGGCGCACCCGGCGGCCCGAGGCGGACGACTCGGCCACGCCGCCGAGCGGCGAGTGACCTGCTCGGCAGTGCCGCATCCGGCCGGCAGGCCGCCCTCAGGTACTGACGACGATGACCGGCGTGCCGACGGAGGCGAACTCGTAGAGCGCCTCGGCATCGGATTCGTCCTGACGGATGCAGCCGTCGGACAGCGGGGTGCCGAGCTCGGAGAGCGTCTGCACCTCCTCGCCGGTGTCCGCCGAGACGGGGATGTCGTGAAACCCGATGTTGGAGTTGACGCTGCGGTAGAAGCGGACCATGTACTCCATCGTGGACTCGCCGGTCCAGCTGATCGCATTCCGCGACTTGGAGAACACCTCGTAGCGCCCCGGATCGAGCTGGTCGTACAGGCTGCCGGAGACCAGGTAGGTCCGCACGACCGTGTCGTCCTCGTCCACTAGCCACACCTGCTGGCCGCTCAGGTCGTAGACGATCCGCTTGCCCGCGCCGCTGTCGGCCGGCAGCGGGTTCACCGCCGGGGGCTTGACGTCCTTGCCCGGGTTCAGCGTGACCTCAACCGACGGCTGCGGGCTTGCCCGGTCGCTCGCCCGGGCGGCATGAGCGTGTTTCGCGCGCGCCATTCCCGCGCCCGCCGACGTGGGCCCGGACGGAGGCACGGCCGCGAACTCGTCCGTTGCAGGCCCGTCATCATCGATCCGCTCGAGGAGCGGCAGCTTGTCGACCGCTGTCAGGCCCGCCACCGTGAGCAGCGCGACCGACGACGACGCCGTCAGCCGGCGCACCCGTGCGCGTCGCCGCGCCCGTATCCGCCGCGCCCGGCGCGAGGCGCGATGCCGTCCGGACATCCCCTCCCCTTCCGCCTGGGCGGTCCGGCCGGCCGCTCCGGACCGGACGCCCCGCGTGCTGATCAACAGCCTACGCCACAACGCCGCAGAAGATCACCCGGACGCGGGCTACGCTGCGCACGTGAGTGCATCCCGGTCCCTGCGGGACGGAGTCCAGCGGCGGACGCTGCCGACACCACGCGGCGAGTTCGCGGCCCTCGAGGCCGGCGACGGGCCAGTCGTCCTCCTCGTGCCGGGCTGGACCGGCAGCAAGGAGGATTTCATCGCGGTGCTCCCGCTGCTCGCCGCCGCCGGCTACAGGGCCGTGGCCATCGACCAACGCGGCCAGTTCGAGACGCCCGGCTCCGGCGTGGAGGCGTCGTACACCCTGCAGGCTCTCGCGGCCGATCTGCTCAGCGTTGTGCACCGGCTGGCAGCCCCTGGGACGCAGGTCCACCTGGTGGGGCACTCGTTCGGTGGGCTGGTCGCGAGGACCGCCGTCATCGCCGATCCGGAGGCGGTCGCCACTCTGGCGCTGCTGTGCTCCGGTCCCGAAGCCGTGCCCCGGGACCGGAGAAAGCTCTTGATGATCATGTCGCAGCTCATCCCCACGAAAGGGCTCGCGGCCACCTGGCAGGCCAAGCGAAGCTACGAGCGGTCCCGCGGTGCACCGGAGCCGCCCGCCGGCGTCGAGGACTTTCTTCGGCACCGGTTCGTGAGCAACGATCCGGTGTCGCTGCGCGCGATGACGAACCACCTCATCACGGCTCCCGACCAGGTAGAGGACTTGCGCAGTACCGGCGTCCCCGTCCTGGTCGCGTACGGCGCGGCGGACGACGGCTGGCCGCCGGCGATCCAGCGCGCCATGGCCGCCGAACTCGGCGCCCGGCTCCGGGTCATCGACGGTGCCGGCCACTCACCCGCCGCCGAGCGCCCCGCCGAGACCGTGGCGGTGCTCACGGACTTCTGGGCCGCCTCCCGCTCTCCCGGTCGTCAGCACCTTCCGCGCAGCTAGAGGCTCGCCTGCTCACGAGGAGAGCCCCGACCACGGGGCACGGTCCGGGACGTGCGCCCGCCCTTCAGGGCACACTCCCCGGTAGTCGCACCAGCCACACTGGGCCGCGGGCCGCGGCGGGAAGACGTCGTCGCCGGTGCGGCCGGCCAGAAACGCGAGGTCGGCCGCGGCGCATTCCGTCGCGATGTCCTCGGCGCGCTGCAGGTGGCGCTCCAGCGTCCGATCCTCGTGGTCCCAGGCCAACACGTCGCCGGTGGGCAGGTGATGCAGCTCCACCCGGCGGCACGGCCGCCGCAGGGTGCGCGCTGTTGCCGCGGCGTACACCGCCAGCGCCAGCGACGATCGGACGTCGTCCAGCGTGAGCAGGTGCCGACCGGTCTTGTAGTCCACCACCACGAGCTCGCCGTCGGGCCGCTCATCGATCCGGTCGACCCGTCCGGACAGCGCGACACCGCCGTAGACCGTGGCGACCGTGCGTTCCACCCCGCGCGGCTCGTCGCCAGGGTCGAGCTTGCCGACGTACCGCTCGACCATCTCCCGGCACTTCGCTCGCCACTCGGCCGCCTGGCGGTCGTCCCGGAACCCGTCGGTGTGCCAGGACCTGTCGAGCAGCGCGCCCGCCGCCGCCACGGTCCGGCGGTGCGGCGGTAGCCGCCACCAGTCCGCCAGCGCGACATGGACGGCCGCCCCGACGGTGTTGTGCGCCCACGGCGGCCCTTTGGGGGGCGGCGGACGGTCAAGGTAGCTGAACCGGTACCGACGTGGGCAGTCAACCCAGGTCAGCAGCCGCGTAGGCGTGGCCCGGTACAGCCGGCGGGGCATCCCGGCGAGTGTGCCCTGCGTGCTCATTCCGTCCCCTCGACGACCGTCGCCGCCAGGCTACGCCCTGCGCGCACCCACGGGTCGGGGGGCAGCGGGCCGACCGGCCCGTTGCGCAGCGGCGGCGGCTCGTTCGAGCAGGCGCTCGTACTGCTCTGGGTCAGTGGTCTCGGCCCCGAGTCGGTGACCTGTCTTGCCGGCGCCGTGGTAGTCGCTCGAGCCGGTGACGACGAGGTCCAGCTCACGCGCAAGCCGGCGCAGTTCGCGCCGGGCGGCCTCGTCGTGGTCCCCGTGGTCGACCTCGAGGCCGCTGAGCCCTGCGGCGGCGAGTTCGGCGAGAGTCTCCGGGACGAGCACCCGGCGCGAGCCGCGTCCCCAGGGATGGGCGAGGACCACCGCTCCGCCGGCGGCCGTGAGCAGCGCGATGCCTGCCGCGGTGTCTGGGGAGTACTTGCGGACGAACGCCGGGCGGCCTTCACCGAGCCACCGTTCGAAGGCCTCGTTCCGGTCCCGGACGTAGCCGTTCGTGACGAGCGCGTCCGCGACGTGCGGCCGGCCCACGGTCACGGCCCTGCTCGCGGCGGCATACACGTCGTCCAGCCGCACGGGCACACCAAGCGCAGCCAGCCGCTCGCTGATCGCCTTCAACCGCTGCACCCGGCTGGAGCGAATCCGGGCGAGCTCGGCGGCCAGCGGCGCGTAGGTCGGGTCCGGCAGGTAGCCGAGCAAGTGCGCGCCGGTACCTTCGAGGGTCGTGGACAGCTCGATGCCCGGCACCACGACAACGCCGGCCTCCGCAGCCGCGGCGGTGGCCGCCTGCCATCCCGCGCAGGTGTCGTGATCTGTCAACGCCACCACGTCCAACCCGGCCTCGGCGGCGTGCCGGACCAGCGCCTCCGGGCTGTCCGTACCGTCGGAGACGCTGCTGTGGGTGTGGAGGTCGATGCGCAACTAGATCACGATTGCTCCTGGCTTGTCGCTACAGTTCGGGTGGCCCGCCTAGCCAACCAGCCAGGTCGGCGGGATGCCGAACGGCAGCAGGTCCGCCTCGTAGCCGAGGTTACGCAGGTCGGACAGCGACACCTCCTCCAAGACCAGCGCGCCGGCGCTTTGCGGGCGGAAGATGACCCACAGCCACTGGCCGCGCCACTGGCCCACGTACGACGCCCGGTCCGGCGGGCTGTCGAGGCACCAGAGCGGGACCACGTGGTTGCGCACCGTGGCACGAGCATGAGGTTCGCTGCGCACGGCTTCGCCGGGGTCCGGCCCTTCGACACCGGCGAAGCGGGCGCCGAGGCCGACACCCATCTCCTCGGCCACGAGCATCAGGTCACCGGGGCCGCCGAGCGGGTTCGGACCGCTGGTGACGACGGCGGCGGCCTGCACGCCCGATGTCTCGTCTCCGGCGTGCAGTATCGCGGTGACCACCCAGTCCTGCAGCAGCGGCCACGGCAGCCACAGCGGCACCGGCGAGCGCTCGCCGAGTTGGCGGGCGAGCCGCGCGTTCGGGATCTGGAGCGGCTGCAGCGGGTAGACCTCCCCGTGCGTCGCACAGGTCCAGCGGCTTGACCACGCGTCGGGCGGGCGCACTGCACCGCCGCAGCGCGGGCATGTCGGCTCATCTTTCACGAGGCTGACCGTCCCGTGCCAGGACCCGCCACGTCAACTCGGCCGGTGCCGTTCGATCACGTTCAGTGGGTTCGCCGGCGCGCAAGCCGGGCGCATTGTCC
>CAZMXH010000181.1:1431-7148 GCA_964570165.1 uncultured Actinomycetes bacterium | reverse complement strand
CGTCGTCGTACTTGACCTCGGTGCCGCCGTACTTGGAGTACAGCACCTTGTCACCGACCGCTACATCAAGCGGAATCCGCTTCGAACCGGCGTCGTCCCACTTGCCGGCACCGACAGCGAGGACCTCGCCCTCCTGCGGCTTCTCCTTCGCAGTGTCAGGGATGACGAGACCGGACTTCGTGGTCTGCTCTACGTCGAGCGGCCGGACCAGTACCCGGTCGTCGAGCGGCTTGATAGAGACCGACACTTGCTGACCTCCCCTTTCGCGGGATGTCACGGGCTGATTCGTTACTGACTTCGGCTCATGATCACACCGTCGTCGCGGGTGCCAGTGTGACCGTAGGCCGTTAGCACTCTCACAGTGAGTGTGCCAATGAGAAACCTAGCCCGTCTTTAGCACTCGGTCAAGGTGAGTGCCAATCTCGGCGGCGAGCCGGGCCGCCGCGCCCTCCGAGTGGGTCAGGAAGAGCGACGGCTCGGCGGCCTCGAGCTCAAGCAGCGCAGGCTCGCCCTCACGGTCGCGGAGCAGATCGACCCGTGCGTACAACAACGGCTCCCCCACGATCTCGCGCGCCGCGGCCAGCGCTGCGTCCGCGACGGCGCGCTCGGCTGCCGTCGGGATCGCCGCCGAGATGCGTTCCGGGCGGAACAGGCCGTCGACCGCGGTGTCCGGCCCCGACAGCAGCGGTTCCTTGCGCAACGCGTGGCTGAAGGTGCCGCCGAGGTACACGAGCGCGTGCTCGCCGACCGAGTCGACGGCGTCGAGGTACGGCTGCACCATGACGCTCGCACCGCGGTCCAACAGCCGCTGGGCGTGCTTCGCGGCGAGGTCGCGCTCCATAGGATCGCCGAGGTCGAACCTGCCGGCGTCCTTCGAGCCGTTACCGACCGACGGCTTGACCACGTGGCTGCCCGCGTCAGGCAGCACGACCGCCTCTCCAGGCCGCAGCCACGCCGTCGGCACCACCCGGACACCCGCGGTGGCGAGATCGGCCAGGTAGCGCTTGTCGGTGTTCCACCGCAGGACCGCCGCCGCGTTGGCCAGCCGCGGCACGGCCGCCGCCCAGGCGAGGAACTCGTCTCGACGATCGACGTAGTCCCAGGTGGATCGGACGACGACCAGATCGTAGCGGTGCCAGTCGACCGTCTCGTCGTCCCACACCTCGGCCCGGGCGGCGACGCCATGCGCCGCGAGGGCGGCGAGCACGGTGCGATCGTCGTCATCGAGGTCCGGGTACTCGCCGCAGGTCGCGAGCGCCACACGTGGACTCATGCCTGCGACCGTAGCGGACGCTCATGACAGCCGTGCTTCTCGGAGCGCGCCGGTGCCTCGCCGCAGTTGGCACGGCTGCGGCCGCGTTCATCCCGGCGCGGCCGCGAGTGACGCCACCCTTGGTGCCCAGTCGGCAGGGGGGAGGTCCGGTTCCGCCAACCGCAGCATGACGGCCGCATCGCCGAGGCCCGCCCCTCGTGCTATCTGGTGGGCGAGCAGGCCCGCGGCCAGGCGGACGGCCGGGCTCGCGGATCGAGCGGCTTCGGCGACCGTCGCAGCGTCCGGCATCGGGTGCGCGGTGACGTCCGCGTACTCGACCGTCACCCGGGCGGCCGCTGCAGGGTCCATCGCATGGTTGGCCTGGCCGGGCCGGGCAAACGACGCGACCACCCGCGCGGCGTCAAGCCCCACCACAGCGGTCAGCGGCCCCAGCGAGACGACAACCGCCCCTGGCACCGGCACCGGCCTCGAAGGCGGAGGCACGGGACGCGGGCTCTCGGGCGGACCGAGCCCGGCCAACCCGTCCGGGCCGTGAACCTCGCGGACGGGGAACGGCCTGCCGTCCAGCCGCCGATCGGCGCCCGCGGTGACGGGAACGTCCGCCGCCCCGAGCAGCCGGAGCACGTGCAGGGTATTGGCCCAGACGCGGTCCAGCGGCACGTTGCCGCCCGTGCACAGCACGCCGCGCAGGTCCAGCGCCGGGTGGCGGACGGCCACGAGCAGGGCCAGTGCGTCGTCCACGCCGGTGTCGACCACTGCCACCACGGGCACGGGCGATCCCTGATCCCGACCTGTCAGGGCAGGTTGCCCCGTCGTCGCAGGTCGCACAGTTGTCAGGCCTGACAGGTGGCTAGCCTACGAGCACGTCGGTGACGGGCAGCGACGAGTCCGCGGGCAGGTCGAGCGGGCTGGGCGGGCGACCCCGGGCGACGAGTTCCGATCCGAGCGCGGCGACCATGGCTCCGTTGTCCGTGCAGAGGGTGGGGCGCGGAACGCGCAGTTCGATTCCTGCGTCGGCGCAGCGCTGCTCGGCCATGGCGCGCAGCCGCGAGTTCGCCGCGACGCCGCCACCGATGACCATCGTCTGCGCGCCGTGCTCGCGGCAGGCCAGCACCGACTTGGCGGTGAGCACATCCGCGACGGCCTCCTGGAACGACGCCGCGACATCCGCCACGGGCACCGGCTCGCCGGCCCGCTCCCGGGCCTCGACCCAGCGGGCCACGGCCGTCTTGAGCCCGGCGAACGAGAAGTCGTAGCGGTGCCGCTGCATGTCTCGCGGGCCCGTCAGGCCGCGCGGGAACTCGACGTACGCCCGGTCGCCGTCGCGGGCGCTGCGATCGATGTGCGGGCCGCCGGGGAACGGCAGCCCAAGCAGGCGCGCCACCTTATCGAAGGCTTCCCCGGCCGCGTCGTCGATCGACTGGCCGAGCGGCGTCACCGCGGACGTGATGTCCTCGACCATGAGCAGGGACGAGTGCCCGCCGGACACCAGCAGTGCCACCACCGGCTCGGGCAGCCGACCGTGCTCCAGCCGGTCCACGGCGACGTGCGCTGCCAGGTGGTTCACTCCGTAGAGCGGCTTTCCGAGCCCGATGCTCAGCGCCTTCGCCGCCGCTACGCCGACCATGAGAGCACCGGCGAGACCCGGCCCGCTGGTGACGGCTACCGCGTCCACGTCGTCCAGCCGGATCCCCGCCTGCGCCGTGGCCCGCTCGAGCGTCGGCGCCATCGCCTCGAGATGGGCGCGGCTGGCGACCTCGGGCACGACCCCGCCGAAGCGCGCGTGCTCCTCCACCGAGCTGGCGACGGCGTCGGCCAGCAGGTCGTCGCCGCGTACGATGCCGACACCCGTCTCGTCGCAGGACGTCTCGATGCCAAGCACCAGCGGCTCGTCGGTCACGGGTGCCATCATGGACCCTCCCGGGTGAGCCGGCGGCGCAGCACCACGCCGTCGTACCGGCCCGCGCCGTAGTACCCGCGGCGGACGGCGATGCGCTCGAAGCCGTGCTTGGCGTACAACGCCAGTGCGGCGGCGTTGTCGGCGCGGGCCTCGAGCAGCAACTCCCGCGCGCCGCGCCGGACGGCCTCGGCGATGAGGGCCTGGAGCATGCGCTCCCCGAGACCTCGTCGCTGGTGCGCGGGCGCCACGGCGAGCGTCTCTATCTCGGCGGTGTCGATACCGAACGCCACGCCGGCGTATCCCGCGAGCTCGCCCTCCAGCTCGGCAACCAGGTACCAGCGGGTGTCCGGAACGCCGTTCAGTTCGGAGCGGAACTGCGCTTCGCTCCATGGCGGATCGCCGGCGAACAGCTGCCGCTCGAGCGGGATGATCGCGTCGATGTCCTCGTGCCGCATGGGCCGCAGCCGGTACGCCGCGCCGGGCTGGGTTCGGACGGGCCAGGAGGTCACCGCGTAAGCACCCGCTTGCGCTCTCCGGGCGGGCGGGCGTCCGGCCGGCGCAGGTACAGCGGCTCGGGAGGCCGGGTCTCGACCAGGCCGGCGGTCACGGCCCGGGCAAGCGTCGCGGCGCTAGGGTACTCGGGCGCGATGGCCCGCGGGAACGCCTGTGGGTAGAGCCGGGCGCCGGCGCCTGCGGCAGGCAGTTCGGTGGCCACGTCGGCAGGCGGGACGACCATCGGGCCCTGGGTCCGCGCTACGGGTGCGTCGCCGACCGCTCTCCCGGCGTACGAGGCCCAGTACACCTCGCGCCGCCTGGCGTCGGTGACGACGACGAACGGGCCGTCCGGGGGTACGTCGGCTGCGATGACATCGAGGCTGCACACACCGTGCACCGGCACGCCGAGCGTCAGGCCGAGCATGCGAGCGGTGGCGAGGCCGATTCGCAGGCCGGTGAACGGACCCGGCCCGATCCCTACCGCGATCGCGGTCAGGTCGCTGCGGCTCACCCCGGCGCGCGACAACGTGTCCACGATCGCGGGGGCGAGCAGCTCGGTATGCCGGCGCGCATCCAGCGTGGTCGACTCGGCACGGACGTGGCCGTCGTCGGTGACGGCGACCGTCACCGCGGCGCTCGACGTGTCCAGTGCCAACAGCACGGTGTTCAGGCTAGCCACCGCCGGCCGCCTCGCGCCTGAGGCAGCCGAGGATCAGTCCGCCATTGTCCGTGCCAGCCGACCGGCGTTGCTCGACCACGTCAGCGCTGCTCCTCAGGGACCAGCGCGTAGGCGCGGACCGGGAAGGTGCCGAACGCGCGCACTCGCGGCGGCGCGGCATGCAGCCGGGCGCCGGTGATCGGGAGCTGGTCCAGGCCGGTGAGGTGCTCGAGCACGGGGATGCCGGCGGCCAGCAGGATCGAGTGAGCGGGGCGCCGCCCGTCGCCTGGGTCGTCGATGTTGACGCTGTCGATGCCGACCAGCCGGGCGCCGGCGGCGGCGAGTCGGTGCGCCGCGGCCTCGGTGAGGAACGGCGCGCCGCGCGCATAGGCCTCGGTCCGCCAGTGGCGGTCCCAGCCGGTGTGCAGCAGAACGGCGGCGCCGGAGACGTCGTAGGGGGCCAGTGCCTGCGGCTCGATGCCGCGCGCGGTGCCGCCGGTGAGCCGGACGACAACCGCTGGCAGGTCCGCGACGGCGGTGAGCGGGAGGTCGGCAAGATCCGCGCCGTCGGCGTAGCGGTGGTACGGCGTGTCGAGGTACGTGCCCGTGTTGCCGACCATGCTGACCCTGTTGATCGCGAACTCGGTGCCCGGCTCGTAGAGCTCGCGGGACTTCTCCCGGGTGAGGTGTTCGGTGATCTCCGGACCAGGCAGCCCCGGATACGTGGTCATCCCCTCTTCGATCATGTGATTGAGCTCCACCAGCCGAGAGCGCGTCGGTTGGTGCGCGCGGGCTGCCGGTCCTCCCCGTGATCCCTTGTGCGGCTCGGCGATGATCTGCAACCCGTCGATGCGCACGCGGTCGACCATCAGCAATCCGAGGTGCTCGACGAAGAGCTCGGCGACCGCATCTTCGGTGATCTTGGAATCGGGGACATCGAGTCGGAATCCCTGGGCCTGCAGGCCGCCACCATTGAGGAACGTGACGTCCGCGTCGAACGACGCTCGGTACTCGGTCATGGCGACATCATCCCGCTGACCTCGGCGGCCCGGCGCTCCTCCCCCGCGGGGCCGGGACTCGGCGATCTAGGCGGCGTCGCGCAGCGGCTCCAGGTCGGCCTGCTGCCAGCGCGGTCCGACGCCGGTGATCGTCACGGTCCGGACGGCTTCCGGTTCATGCGCGTGCCCCGCGGAACCTGCATGATCGGTTGGTCTGGAGATCTGAACCTCGAGGCGGTCGGAGGCCAGGCCCTCCACAAACCCCTCGCCCCACTCGACGAGGGTCACGGCATCGTCGAGCGTCGCCTCGAGGTCGAGGTCCTCGAGCTCGGCCCAGCCACCGAGCCGGTACGCGTCCACGTGCACCAGCGGAGGGCCGTCCACGGTCGACGG
>CAZMXH010000181.1:0-1421 GCA_964570165.1 uncultured Actinomycetes bacterium | reverse complement strand
GAGGGGTGCAGCCGGGCGATGACGAACGTCGGGGAGGTCACCGGGCCCCGGACCCCGAGCCCGTCCCCCACACCCTGGGCGAAGGTCGTCTTGCCGGCTCCGAGCGGCCCGCGGAGCAGCACCAGGTCGCCCGCCCGCAGCAGCCCCGCCAGCCGGGTGCCCAGTCGGCGCATGGCGTCCGCGTTAGGCACGTCGACGGTCACGCTCTCCGCCACGATCACACGCTGTCAGGGTGATCGACGTCGGCGTCCCAGGCCAGGGAGTTGTCCGGCCTGACAACCCGCCGGGAGAGGAGCTTCTCGATGCCCTCGGTCACCGTGGCGTGGTGTTCCAGCTGCACCATGTGCCCGGCATCGGCCACCTCGACGTACTCCGCGCCAGGAAGCTCCTCCGCCAGTTCGCGGCTGTGCTCGGCCGGAGTCAGCCGGTCCTGCTCGGCGGCCACGACGAGCGCCGGCAACCGGCGTAGCACAGGCAGTGCGTCGCGCTGGTTGTTGTCCGCGAACAGCGGGTAGAAGGCGGCGACCACGCCGATAGGCGTCGCGGCGATCATCTCCGCGACGAACCGTACGAGGGACGGCGACCCGCCTCCGTCGAACGAGTACCACTTGGTGAGGACGTAGCTGAGGTCGCTTCCCGCCTGCCGGCCGTGCTCGATCAGGTGCGGCCGCCGGGCAAGGGTCGAAACCACCAGCGGTGCCGCCAGGTGCGCCAGCCGTCCGACCGGCCTCGGCATGCCGAGGAACGTGGTCGCGAGCTCGCGGTGGCTCGTAGCCACCAGTGCCACGCCGGCGACGCGGTCGTCGAACAGGTCGGGGCGCTGGACCGCGAGCTGCATCACCGTCATCGCGCCCATCGAGTGCCCCACGAGCACCACCGGCCCGCGCGGCACGACCTCCTCCACCACCTGGGCGAGGTCGCGTGCCAGCCGTTCGAACGACACGCTGTCATCGGGAGCGCGCGACGACCGTCCGTGCGAGCGCTGGTCCCACAGCACCAGTCGGGCCCGGCCACGCAGGTCACGGCGCTGGAAGTGCCAGGAATCGAGGTTGAGTGCGTAACCGTGGGTGAAGATCACGGTCGGGCCCGAACCGCCGTCCGGCTCGTCCACCTCGACGTGCAGCCGGACCCCGTCGTCGGTGTAGACCGCGACGGGAGCGCCCCGCAGGGTTCCGAACGGCTCGTGGACATAGGGATCCGGGCCCCGCAGCGAACGCCCGACCACGTACCTTTCGGCGGCGAACCCGACCGCGGCGCCGACCGCCGCGATACCGAGCGTCACGCCCGCGGCACCGGCGGCCCGGCCGAGCGAGTACAGCCGGCGGCTCACCTAACCGGCCTCCGCGGAGTTCGCAGCATCCGCCGTCCCCGGCCCGTCCACGTACGTCCGGGGCAGCTGCGGGGCGAACCGGGTGACGATC
>CAZMXH010000180.1:0-7173 GCA_964570165.1 uncultured Actinomycetes bacterium | reverse complement strand
GCCCCCCAAAGCGAAGTAGCTCTCCAGCCCCCACCTTACGCGGGCCAGCGTGCCGTCCCGGCCGCGGGCCCGCTGACGCACTGTTCAGCAAACGACCCGGAGTTGACCCGTGACCGAGAACGCGCGACCGCAGGAGGCGAGCCCCGCGCTGCAGCAGGCGGCACAGCTCGTCGAGCTCGGCATGCGGGCATGCGAGGCGTACGGCCGCTCGGACCTCGGCGAGCGGCTCGCCGCCACCCGCCGCACGCTGGACGACCCCGGGATCTACGTGGTGGTCGTCGGCGACTTCAAGCAGGGGAAGAGCTCACTGGTCAATGCGCTGCTCGGGACCAACGTCTGCCCCGTCGACGACGACGTCGCCACCGGGCTGCCGACCTACGTCCGGTACGGCCAGCAGCCGGGTGCGGAGCTGCTCTACGATGCGGACCCGCCCGAGCGGGAGCCGATCGAGCTCGAGCGGCTGCGGGAGCATGTCGTCGAGCGCACGGAGCAAGACGCTGGCGGCCGCCGCCCGTCGGGGGTCGTGGTCAAACTGCCGCGCACGATGCTGGCATCCGGTCTCGTCGTCGTCGACACTCCTGGGATCGGGGGCCTGAGCTCGACGTACGCCGCCGCCAGCCTGGCCGCGGTGTCGATGGCCGACGCGGTGCTGTTCGTGACCGACGCGGCTCAGGAGCTGACCCAGGTCGAGGTGGACTACCTGCGACGGGTCCAGGAGATGTGCGACACGACCATCTGCGTCGTCACCAAGACCGACTTCTACCCTGCCTGGCGCAAGATCGTCGAGCTGAACCAGCGCCATCTCGAGCAGCTGCCCGGCACCGACATGCTTCCGGTGTCGTCCACCCTGCGGGCTCGCGCCGTCCGCGCGGAGGACACCGACCTCAACGCGGAGTCCGGGTTTCCCGACCTGGTCAGGTTCGTGACGGGCCGGGTCGCCGGCGGGGCCGTGGCCCGGCTGGCCGCGTCGGCGGCGGCGGACGTAGTGGCGGTGTGCCGGCAGATCGAGTCACAGTTCGAGGCCGAGCGGTCGGTACTTGCCGACCCCGCCGCTAGCGCCAAGATCATGGAGGAGCTGACAGCGGTCAAGCGCCGCGTAGAGGAGTTGCGCGGCTCGGCGGCGAAATGGAGCCAGACGCTGAACGACGGGATCGGAGATCTGAACTCCGATGTCGACCACGACCTGCGGGGTCGCATCCGGCGGTTGACCGAGGAGGCCGACGACCTCATCGATGAGTTCGACCCGGCCGACTCGTGGCACGAGGTCGAGGGCTGGCTTGAGGCGGCCGTGGCCGAGGAGATCGTGGAGAACTACTCCCTGCTCCGCGCCCGGGCGGACGAGCTGAGCGAGCGGGTGTGGCGGCACTTCCAGGAGGCGTCCGGTCAGGTACTCGACCAGCTCGCGGTGTACAACCCCGCGGACCTCGTTCCCCGCGCGGAGGTCGAGCACAAGATGGATCTCGAGAAGATGAGCGTCCGCAAGCAGGCCATGACCGCGCTCAAGGGGTCCTACATGGGCATCCTGATGTTCACCATGCTGGGGAGCATGGCCGGCCTTACGTTGGGACCGATCGCGGTGGGCATCGGCCTGGCGATGGGACTGGGCAGCCTCCGCACGGAGAAGAAGCGCCAGCTCACCCAACGCCGCAGCCAGGCGAAGAACGCGGTCCGCCGCTACTGCGACGAGGTCCACTTCCGGGTGGGCAAGGACCTGAGGGACACCTTGCGGCGGATCCAGCGCCAGCTGCGGGACCACTACAGCGCCCGCGCGGAGGAGCTGAACCGCTCAACCGCCCAGTCGTTGCAGGCGGCGTCCGACGCCGTCAACCGCACGAAGGCGGAACGCGACAAGCGCCTTGCCGACATCGACGCCGAGCTGGCACGCCTTCGGGAGCTGCGCCGGCGAGCGGAGGCGGTGGCCGGATGAACCTCGTCGAGCGGACTCGCGCCACCCTGGCTAAGGCGCTGGACGTCTACCGCGGAACCCGGCACGAACCGCGGTTGGCCGCGGTGCAGGACCGCTTCGACGAGCCGCTGCGCGTCGCCATCGCGGGCAGGGTCAAGGCGGGCAAGTCGACCCTGCTCAACGCCCTGGTCGGGGAGCGGCTGGCGCCGACCGACGCGGGTGAGTGCACGCGGATCGTCACGTGGTACCGCGACGGGCACACCTACGAAGTGCTCGCCCGCCCGCGGGACGGCGAGCCGCGGCAGCTGCGCTTCCACCGCGACGGGGGCGCCCTGGAGGTGGACCTCGCGGGATATGCGCCCGAAGACGTGGACGAGCTCGTCATCACCTGGCCCTCTCAGGCGCTGCGAACGGCCACGCTGATCGACACGCCGGGCATCGGCTCCCTGACCGAGACGTCGGCGCGGCGGGCCTGGGAGTTGCTGACGGCCGATGAGGAGACGCCCGCCGACGCTGTCCTCTACCTGATGCGGCACCTGCACCCGCAGGACGTCGAGTTCCTCCAGGCCTTCCGGGACACAGAGGTGTCCCGCCCGAACCCGATCAACGCGATCGGGGTGCTGTCCAGAGCGGATGAGATCGGGGTTGGCCGGCTGGACTCGATGGCGTCCGCTCGCAAGATTGCGAACCGGCTGAGCACGGACCCCAAGGTGCGGCGCGTCGTGCAGACCGTGGTGCCCGTCGCAGGGCTGCTCGCCGAGACCGCGGCGACACTGACCGAGACCGAGATGCAACAGCTGCGGCGGATCTCCGAGCGGTCGGCGAGGGAGGTCGAAGGGCTCCTGCTGTCGGCCGACCGGTTCGTCGAGAAGATGCCGGAACTGGGCCTGACCTCGATGGAGCGGCAGGCTCTGCTGGAGCGGTTCGGCCTGTTCGGGATCAGGCTCGCCGCCGCGCTGCTGCGGCGCGGGGTGGCGACGACAGCGACCGAGCTCGCGCGAGAGCTCGCCGGGCGAAGCGGCGTCGAGGAACTGCGGAGCGTGCTGGAGACGCTCTTCTTCGAGCGGCGCGACATCCTCAAGAGCCGCTCCGCGCTGCTAGCCCTGGACGCGCTCACCCGAGCCGAGCCGCGCGCCGGTAGCGAGGCGGTCGCCGCAGCAGTGGAGGAGATCATCGCGTCCGCGCACCCGTTCCGCGAGCTGCGGGTGCTCTCCTCACTGCGGGCGGGCTGGGTGTCGGGGAAGCCGGCGGTGCTGGAAGAGCTCGAGCACATCATCGGCGGAGCCGGCGGCGGCGTTCACCACCGACTTCGGCTACCCGAGGACGCGGACACCGCGACGGTGACCTCCGCCGCCGCCCGAGCGCTCGCCGGCTGGCAGCAGCGCGCGGAGAACCCGCTGACCGGACACGAGCTCGCCGCCGCCGCCCGCGTGGCGGTGCGCTCGTGCGAGGGCATACTGGCCGAGCTGTCCGGTGAGCCGGACGGCTCGCGCACCCGCGCGGCCGAGATGGAGCGGCACCGATGAGCGGGGGCACGGGGGCGTCCCCGCTGCTACTCCGGGAGCCCCTCGTCGCCGTCGTCGGCTCCGTCAACCTCCGGTTCGGCGTCGGCCGGCAGCATGTCCAGGCCCGGGAACTGTTCGATCGGCACGTCCAGGGCATCGCTGCCCAGCCAGGGCACGTCGTCGGGCATCCCGGCCGAGGCGCCCTCCTCGGACGTCGCGTCCAAGGCACCGCCGCCGAAGTCGAGATCGTCCGCTCGCGGCTCGGCGTCCGCCGAGAGCTCGGGGGTAAGGGCCGTCTGGTCCGGCTCCGAGTCGGACGCGTCGACGTCGGGGCGCTCGACGATGTCCGCCGGTGCCGTCGCGAGCAGATCGAGCCCCGCCGAGGCCGCCGGCGGCTCGTCGTCCGCGGCCGGGACGACGCTGTGCGCCATGACGAACGGTGCGAGGTGCTCGGCGACCGCGGGCGGCGCGGTGTCGGCGAAGCTCACGATCGCCTCCGCAACGAGGTCGCTCGGCAGGTCGCCGTGACCCGCGTCGTCGAGCGGGCTGGACGGATCCGCCGCATAGGCCTGCCGTGCAACGTCGTCGCCGAGCAACTCCGCGAAGACGGCGTGCAGCGGCCTGCCCTGACTCATGCCACCCACTCTATGTACCTGGTCGTGGCGCGGGCGTCGGGGACAACCCCGTACCATCCCCGAGTCCGCGGTGACCATGACGCACAGCACCGCCTAGCACGAGGGAGCCGTCAGCGATGTACGCACTGGGAGTAGACCTTGGGACCACATACACCGCGGCGGCCACGTGGCGCGACGGCCGGGTGGAGATCGCGTCGCTCGGTAGCCGTGGCGCTGCCATCCCGTCGGTGGTGCTGTTGCGCGCCGACGAGACGTTCCTGACCGGCGAGACCGCGAACCGCCGCGCGTTGACGGAGCCGGACCGGGTGGCGCGGGAGTTCAAGCGACGGCTCGGCGACCCGACTCCGGTGCTGCTCGGCGGGGCGCCGTACGCCGCCGAGGGGCTGATGTCTCGGCTGCTCAGGTGGGTTGTGGACGAGGTCGGCACCCGTGAGGGATCCGCTCCCGAGTCGATCTGCGTGTGCCACCCAGCGAACTGGGGTCCGTACAAGCTTGACCTCCTACAGCAGGCGGTGCGGATGGCGAACCTGGAGCAGCCGGTGCGCTACGCCACCGAGCCGGAGGCTGCCGCGACCTTCTACGCGCAGGGCAGGCCGGTGCCACCGGGCGCGCTCGTCGCCGTGTACGACCTCGGCGGTGGGACGTTCGACGCCGCAGTGCTGCGGAAGACCGGCACCGGGTTCGAGATCCTCGGCCAGCCGGAGGGCATCGAGCGGCTCGGCGGCATCGACTTCGATGCCGCCGTCTTCAGCCACGTGAACCGGGCCATCGGCGACAAGCTGGGTGAGCTCGACGAGGACGATCCGGCCGCCGTGGCGGCGGTCGCGCGGCTACGTGAGGAATGCGTCGAGGCGAAGGAGGCGCTGTCCACCGACACCGACGTCTCGATCCCCGTGTTGCTGCCGAACATCAACACCGAGGTGCGGCTGACCCGGGCGGAGCTCGAGGCGATGGTCCGCCCGGTGCTTTACGAGTCGATCGAGGCCCTGCGGCGGGCGCTGCGGTCGGCCGGCGTGGCACCGGAGCAACTGCACGCCGTGCTGTTGGTCGGTGGCTCGTCCCGGATGCCGATCGTCTCGCAGCTAGTCGGCGCGGAGCTCGGCCGGCCGGTGGCCGTCGACGCCCACCCGAAGCACGCGATTGCCCTGGGAGCCGCGTGGGTCGCGAGCGGCACCACCTCCGCCTCGGGCCCGGAGCCAGGTGGGCCGGATGAGGCCGCGTCGGCCGGCGGCACGGGGTCCGGCGCGGTGGGGCCTGCGGCTGCCGCCGCCGGGCTCGCGGTGCCGTTGGCGAGCGCGGCCGCAGCGCATCACGCAGGCGAGGCGCCGCCCCAGGAGACCGTGGATGAAACACCTGGCCAGGGCATTCCGGCGAGGCCTCCGGGGCAGGACATGCCCGAAGCGGCGCCTCCGGGGGTGGCGCAGCCCCAGCCATCGCCCGTACCAGCCGGCGCCGGCCAGGCTAGTGCTGGCGCCGGGTACGACGAGCCGCTGGAGGAGCGGACGACGATGATGTCCCGAGTGAGCGCCGAGGACTCCGCCCCCGCGGGTGCTGGAACGGCGGGCGCGGTGCCTCCGGGCGGCGGGGCGTCCCGGCACCGGTTGCCGGCGAGCGGGTCCGGCAAGCGCTCGCGCACGGCGCTGCTCGTGGCCGGTGGTGTACTGGCGGCCGCGGTGCTCGCGCTCGGCGCCAACTGGGCGCTGAACCGCGGCGACGAGGCCGGTGCCGACGAGCAGCCCGATGTTGTCGCGGACGATCAAGCCGCGGCGCAGGACGAGCCGGTGGGCGAACCGGCCGGGGCCACCGAGGAACCATCCGAGCCGCCGGCCGAGGAGACTGCGGAGCCGGAACTGCCCCCAGACGAGCAGTGCACCGACGAGATCATGGCCAACGACCGCTGGGTCTGCATCACAAGCGCAGCGGTCACCGACGGACAGCTTGTCATCGAGTACGACGCGGAATGGGCAGGCGACACTCCGAACATCGACGGTGGCTTCCACGTCCATTTCTACGGCGCAGACGACACTGGTACCGAGCCGCCCGCCGAAATCATGGGCACGCACGCGGCGAATCGCGGCGACTGGTACATCGAGGACCAGAACCCGTCCGTTCACCCGCTGGACAGCAACCAGGCGGCCACGATCGGCGAGGCCCCCAAGGTGTGCGCGCGGATCGCCGACGGTAGTCATGCGCTCGTCCCGGATCAGGACGGCACCTTCGCCACCGGCAACTGCTGGCCGATCGATAGGGGCTGACGGCGACCGACCTCCGTACCCCCGCAAGCGCTGATGACGCGGTCCGACTAGGCTCTGCACCGGCACGGGAGCCAAAGCTGCCGTCGCCACTCGACAGCGCTGAGCGACATGCTGAGGACGGACGCAGCAGTGGACCTGATGGAGTACCAGGCGAAGGAGTTGTTCGCCGCCCATGACGTGCCGGTCCTGCCCGGCAGCGTCGCGACCACCGCGGAAGAGGCCCGCGAGATCGCTGCGCGGATTGGCGCCCGGGTGGTCGTCAAGGCCCAGGTGAAGACCGGCGGCCGCGGCAAGGCAGGCGGTGTGAAGCTGGCGGACACGCCCGAGGAGGCGGCCGCGAGGGCCGGGGAGATCCTCGGCATGAGCATCAAGGGCCACACCGTGCACAGCGTCCTCGTCACCGAGGCCAGCGACATCGAGCAGGAGTACTACGTTTCCTTCCTGGTGGACCGCGCGAACCGGGCGTACCTCGCCATGGCCAGCGTCGAGGGCGGTGTGGAGATCGAGCAGTTGGCGGTGGAACGTCCCGATGCCCTTGCCAAGGTTCCGGTCGACGTGCTTTCCGGTGTGGACGCCGCGAAGGCCGCAGAGATCGCTGACGCGGCGCGGTTCGGCCCGGACGTCCGTGACCAGGTAGTTGATGTTCTGGTCCGGCTGTGGGACGTGTTCGTCGGGGAGGACGCGACCCTTGTCGAAGTGAACCCGCTGGCCAAGACGCCCGGCGGCGAGGTGGTGGCGCTGGACGGCAAGGTCACGCTGGACGACAACGCGGCGTTCCGGCAACCGCACCACGCACGGTTCGAAGACACTGCGTCCACTGTCCCCCTCGAGGCCCGCGCCATGGTGAAGGACCTCTAGTACGTCAAGCTCGA
>CAZMXH010000179.1:0-7187 GCA_964570165.1 uncultured Actinomycetes bacterium | reverse complement strand
ACATCGGTCCGGAAGCCGTCCTCGTCGGCCTTGCCATGGTCCGGCTCGTAGATCCCGCTGTACACGCACCGGCCGAGATGTTCGACGAAGGCGCCGAAAGTCCGCCGCCGGACCTCGGAGACGGTGCGGTCCGGGTCCAGCGTGATCGAGGCGGTCGCCATGGCCCCGATCACTCGCTCGTCTCGACCGACGGCCAACCGTCCTCCCAGTCCAGGCTCCTGACCTGCATGCGGATGACTCCGTTCGCCGCCGCGTCGTAGTAGTGGTGGACGATGTAGTGCACTCCCCTGTCGAAGAGCGTGTCTGCGGCACCTGTCCCGACCTGGTTCCCGTCGCCGTCCAGCAACACGGTGCCGCCGCCCTCGAGCAGTGGCACGCCCTCCTTGTCGACGTACGGTCCGGTCACCGAGGTCGAGCGGCCCACTGCGATCTTGTAGGTGCTGTTCACCCCGGCGCAGCACTGGTCCCACGAGACGAGCAGGTAGTAGTACGGGCCGCGCTTGACGATGGCCGGGTTCTCGACCGCGTTCGGCGGAACGCGCCGGTCGGCCAGCGCAAGCACGGGACCAGTGGCCTCGGTCATGCTGGAAAGCCGCTGCATCTTGATGCCGCTCCAGTGCGATCCGAACGCGATCCACCATTTGCCGCGGTCCTTGAACACGAACGGGTCGATCGCATTGAAGTCGTCCACGCCCTCCTCGGAGGTCACCACAGGGCCGTGGTCGACCCAACTGTCCAGGTCCCCGGGGGTCCGGGTGGACGCCACTCCGATCGCCGACGTGTTGCGGCCGAACGACGACGCCGCGTAGTAGAGGTAGAAGGTGTTGCCGACCCGGACCACGTCCGGGGCCCAGAGGTGGTTGTGGTTGTACTCCTTGGTCCACTCCGGCACGGTGATCTCGCCCATCGACTCCCACGGCCCGCCGGGCGTGCCGTCCGAGCGGCGGACAAAGATCCCGCCAGGGTCCTGGGGATTGCGCAGGATTCCCGTCGAGAACACGTAGTAGGTCGTCCGGTCCTTGACGATCGCGGGATCGTGCACCGGGTCGTCGACCACGCCCGGGATGAAATCGCCGACGTCGCCGGTCATCTCCAGCTTTCCCGTCGGTGGCGGTCCCAGGCCCTCCGCGGCGCTCGGTCCGGCGAGCCCTACTGACGCCGCGAGCGCGACGACGAACAACAGCGCGCCCGTCGGCCAGCGGCGGAGTTTCCCTTCGTGCTCCATGGCGGACCTCCATATCCCTTGTCGGTGTCCCTTGTCGGTCACCTGACACCCGTGCCGAACTGGCCGAGTCCGTTGATGAACTGCTTGCGTAGGAAGAAGAAGAGGATCATGATCGGCACGACCGCGATCACAGAGACGGCGATCACGAGATCCCACCGCGGCCGGTACAGCCCCACCAACGTCGTGATCCCTACCGCCAGGGGATAGTTCGACTCCGACCGCATGACGATCAACGGCCATAGCAGGTCGTTCCACTGCTCGAGAGAGAAGATGATCGCCAGGGTGGCCAGCGCAGGCTTCACCATCGGGACCACGATCGTGAAGAAGATCCGGTAGTCGGAGGCGCCGTCGACCTTCGCCGCATCGAAGACGTCCTGGGGCAACCCCAACATGTACTGGCGCATGTAGAACAGCCCGAACGGGTGCGCCAGCATGGGCACGATCACTCCCAGGTGGGTGTCGATCAGGCTGAGCTGGATCATCAGCAGGAACAGCGGAATGAGCAGCAGGTGGAACGGCAGCATCTGCGACGCCAGGATGCTGACGAAGATCGTGTTCCTGAACGGGAACCTGATTCGGGCGAGCGCGTAGGCCGCCATCGTGACCACCACGATCGACCCGACAGTCGACCCCGCGGCGAGAATGACCGAGTTCATGAACCACGCCACGACCGGGGTCTCGGCGAACACGGTCTCGAAGTTCTGCAGCGTCAGGGACGACGGCAGGAATCGCCCCGCGTCGGCAAAGATCCGATCCGGTTGCCGCAGCGAGCTGATAAGCAGCCAGTAGAACGGAATCAGGAACGCGATGGCGACGATGGCGACAAGCCCCGTGGAGACGATCTTCTTTGGCTCAGGCATCTTGCGCCGCTGTCCGTCCCTCAGCTTGGCGGGCGCCAGCTCACGAGCGGTGCCGTCGGGAGAAATCTCCCTGATCTGGAGATCGGTTGGATCACTCACGTCGGTGTGACCTCTCTGCTGGGGATCCACGTCCGCTCAGTCCCTCTTGAAGAAGCCGAACAGTTTCAACACGACGATCGACAGCGACATGATGATCACCGCGAGCACCACTCCGATCGCCGACGCGTAGCCCAGCTGGAACGAGGTGAACGCCGTCCGGTAGAGGTGCAAGACGACACTGATCCCGCCCTGGCCCGGGCCGCCGCCGGTTCCCCAGAGGATCAGCGGCTCGACGAAAAGCTGGAACCCGCCGAAGATCGTTAGAACGGTGACGAACAAGATGATCGGCTTGGACAGCGGCACCGACAGATGCCAGAACTTCCTAATCGCGCCGGCGCCGTCGACCGATGCCGACTCGTAGAGCTCGTTGGGGATGTTGGACAGCCCGGTCGTGAAGTAGATGACATTGATGCCTGTCCAGCGCCAGGTGGCAACGATGATCAGTGCTGGGACCGCCAGGTGACGGGTTTCCAGCCACCCTTGCGCTGGGACTCCGAACAACCCGAGGAAGCTGTTCAGCAGCCCATTGGTGGTGAACAGCAGAGAGAAGACGACACCGACCACGACGAGCGAGGTGAGCACGGGCAGGAAGATCGCCGACCTGAACATGGCCTGCCGCGCCACCAGCCGCGATCGCAACACGGAGGCGAGGATCAGCGGGAGAGGAATCAGGATCGCCAGCGTGCCAGCCGTGTAGAGCGCCGTGTTGCGCAGCGCGGTGAAGAAGGTACTGTCCGACAGCAGCCTCATGTAGTTGTCGAAGCCCGCCCAGTCACTGACCCCGACGCCTTCGATGTCCTGGAAGCTCAACACGACCGCATAGGCGACGGCGTACACCCGAAATACTCCGAACAGCACCACGAACGGGAGCAAGAAGACCGCCGCCACCACTACTGGCCGGTGGAAGAACGGAGTCCTGGGCCGCTGCATCCGGTTGGCCTGATTCACCGTGAGCGTCGACATAGCTGCTCCTTCGCGACCTGACCGCTACGGGACCGGGTGAGCTCGGGGTGGCGGCGCGGCACCGACGGCTGGTCGTGCGCAGCGCCGCCCCCCGGCCAGGCCCTAGTCCATGGAACGGATCTCCTCCGTCGCCCGCTGGAGCGACTCCGCCGGGTCTGCACCCTCCTCAATGACCTCGAAGGCGACGATGTCCCTCAGTTGGAGGATGACCTCGGGGTACCTCGGCCCGGTGAACTCCGGCGCCAGCCGGTCGAACATGGCCTGCACGTTCGTCATCACCGGCTCGTTGCCGAACCACGGATCGGGCTCGGTCAGCGCCGGATCCTCATAGACATCGTTGCGGAACGGGTCGAAGCCGAGTTCGGTGTACAGGGCCACCTGGCTGTCGTAGGTCAGCTTCGCGAACTCCAGGAACTGCTTCGCCGGTTCGAGTTTGTCCTCGTCGATCTGCTTTGTGATGGCGGTTCCCGTGCCGCCGCCCATCGTGCTGATGAACCCGCCGGGCTCGAACTCAGGCAGCGGCCGGATCAGGATGTCACCCTCGGTGTCGGGCATGAAGTCCTTGAACCGCGTGACGTACCACAACGGCATCCACACCGACGCGTACTTGCCGCTGTTCAACGCCTCGTAGTAGCCCTCATCGTGGTGCAGTCCGCCCTCGGCCACCGTCGCGATCTCGTGGACATTCACCATGTCCGACACCAGTTGCAGCGCCTCGGCGTTCTCCGGGCTGTCCAGGATCAGTTCGTTGTTCTCGTCGTACGTCCCGCCACCGTTCTGCAGCATCAGCCCGAGCACCGTGAACCGGTCCGTGGTCTCGACCGACGCCATCCACGAGTCGGTGTTCTCGACGACCTGGCGGCCGGCCTCGATGTAGTCATCCCAGGTCACGATCGAGTCGACGTCCACACCGGCCTCCTCGAGGACGGCGTTGTTGTAGTACATGACCCACGCACCGAGGTGGTAGTCGATGCCGTACTCGACACCGTCAGCCCGGTACGGCGCGGTCCGCTCCTCGACGAGTTGATCCCGATGGTTGTCGATGATGTCGGTCAGCGGGTGCAGCGGCACGTCGCCGCGCAGGAACGTCGCGAACCGCTGGATCTCGATGTCCACGAGGTCCGGTGCACCGGTCCCCGACTGCAGCGCGACCAGCAACCGGTCGTGCATCTCCTCGAAGTCCGCCGTGGACGCGTTGAGAATGATGTTGTACTCGTCGTTCTCCGCATTGAACTCCTCGGCCCGGGACACCATGAAGTCGGTGTGCGCGTCGACGAAGGTCCAGAACTCGAGTTCGATATCCTCACCTTCGTCCGACGGGTCCGACTCCATCACCTGGTTGTCCTCGTCCGTGTCGCCGGTGAGGGCCTCTTCGCCGCCACCACCACAGGCGGCCGTGGACACGAGCGCCAGGGTCAGGACACAGCTGACTCCTAGCTGTCTACGAGCCGTTGTTAGCGTTAACATGCCGGCCTGTCCTCCCGAGTCTCTGCTTGCTCACCAAGCGACCCTCTCTCCGCGCACAGCCCGTCGGGTTCGGGACTGTCAGTATTTCGGACAGCTGTCGCTATATTGGACGACTGGGACGCTAAGTGTGAACGCTCACAAGCGCAAGGGAGGAGGCCCGCTTTGTTACCGTTTAGTTACATTTGCAGGCTCACGCAACGAAGACGCGGTGCCCTGCTGCGATCCGGGGTGCGCCTCGACTGCCCTATGCCGCGAGGGCGCGGCGACGCAGTGCCGCGATGGCCTGCTGCATGAACTCGTGTACTTCCGCCCGGTCGTAACCGCCGACCCGGACGTCGAAATAGAAGTACTGCAGATCGACCACCCGAATCCGGTCCCTTCCGGCTGTTCCGGCGAGCGTCCGCTCCACCCTGTCAACCAATCGGTCGATCTGCGTCCTGTCGTATCCCTTGATCCTGGTGTGGAACTCGGGACGGCTGAGCGACGTCATCTGATCCCTCCGCGCTCGGACTTATCCCGTCACGCAGGGGATCTAGCTATTCTAGATCGAGATTCGACAAGGGACAATACCCAAAGTAAATTGGCAATTGACCACAGTCCATCGACTGCTCCGCTCTGGGGCGAAGCAGGAGCAAAGCGGACACTTCCACTGTAAGCACCATGAGCCGACGACGCTACCCTTCGGTTCCGCCGCCCAGCCTCGCCCCGCGCAGCTTGTAGTGCAGCCGCACCGCCCGCTCCTCGCGCCTTCGGGCGGCCCGTTCCGCCGCCGCTGCCCTCGCATCGGTTCGCCGCCGCTGGTAGGCCGCCTCCCGCAGGAACTTGCGCCAGTTGCCCAGCCGCCGCTCGTCCAGCGTGCCGTCCGCCACCGCGTTCCGCACGGCGCAGTCCGGCTCGGACTCGTGAGCGCAGTCACTGAAGCGGCAGGCTTCGGCCAACTCCTCGATCTCCGGGAACGCGTCTCCGACGGCGGCTTCGTCCCCGACGAGTCCAATCGCCCGCAGCCCCGGTGTGTCGAGCAGGATTCCGAGACCGGGCAGCACGACGAGTTGCCGCCGCACTGTGGTGTGCCGGCCCTTGCCGTCGGCGCGTGTCGCCCGCGTGGCCATCAGGTCCGTCCCGGCGAGCGCGTTGATCAGGGTGGACTTACCTGCCCCGGACGGTCCCAGCAGGACGACCGTCTGCCCGGCTGAGAACTCGGCACGCACCGCGTCGAGCCCCTGGCCAGTCGTGGCGCTCACACCGAGCACGGTGACGCCCGGCGCGGAGGCGACCACCTCGGCGAGCATCCCCCGCGGATCGGGCACCCGGTCGGTCTTGGTGAGCACGACAAGCGGCTTCGCGCCGCTGCTCCACGCGAGGACCAGCAGCCGTTCGATGCGGCTGGGAGACGGATCGCGGTCGAGCTGCTCGACGATGACGACCACGTCGACGTTCGCGGCCAGCACCTGCCCCCTGGACGTGCGGTCGGCGCCGTCGCGAGCCACCGTGGTCCGCCGCGGGAGCAGTGCCTCGACCGTGGCACGGCCGTCATTCGAGATGCCATATGCCGCCCAGTCCCCGACCGTGGGTACCCGGGTACGGTCGGCCGCCATGGCGGCGCGTACGCCGCGGCCGAACATAGCCCGGGCCGGCCCGGCAGGGCCTAGTAGCTCAGCGACGCCACGGTCCACCCGCGTCACGCGAGCGGGCATCAGGCCGTCACCGCACCGCTCGAGATCGGCGGCACGCGAGTCGTCCCAGCCGAGATCGGTCAGGGACGCAGGTTCGGTAGCCAGTAGAGGGACCCTTCGGACAAGGGGTCCCGTAGCGCTGCTACGCGAGGACCCCGGAGATGGACACTGTCACGGGCGACGCACCTTCGCTCAACGCGGCCCACCTCCTCACTCGACCGGTCGACTGCCCCTGCGGACGCCGCGGCGGCGATCTGCTCGGCAACCGTAACGGCCGCTTTCTACCGTTCGCCAGTTGTTTTCCGAGCGCGTACGGTTGAGTCGTGGTTGTGAGGCACGCGGTGACGAACCAGCCTCCCCCGCTCGTCGATCGTGACCTGCTCGCCGACGACGCGGTGCTCGTCGAGGCGATCCGCCGGCACGGCCGCCAGGCATCCCTCGCTCGGCTTCATGCCCTCGGTCGGCTCGCCGGCTCCGAGCGGGCGCAGGAGTGGGCCCGGCAGGCGGACGCGAACCCGCCCCAACTGCGCACGCATGACCGGTACGGGCACCGGATCGACGAGGTCGAGTTCCACCCGGCGTGGCACGAGTTGATGCGCGCCGCCGTCGGGCACGGCCTGCACGCGGCACCCTGGGTGTCCGACAAGCCCGCGGCGCACGTTACGCGGGCCGCGGCCTTCCTCGTGTGGGGCCAGGTGGAGTCCGGCCATCTGTGCCCGATCTCCATGACCTACGCCGCGGTGCCCGTCCTCCGCACCGAGCCCGAGGTCGCGGACATGTGGCTGCCCAGGCTCGCCGCCACCGCGTACGACCCGGGGCTGCGGCCGCCGGACGGCAAGTATGGCTGCCTGGCGGGCCTGGCGATGACGGCTGCGCTGCTGGCGGCCCTTGCCGCCGTGT
>CAZMXH010000178.1:1743-7207 GCA_964570165.1 uncultured Actinomycetes bacterium | reverse complement strand
ACGACGTCGTCTGGGATCAGATCCTCCTCGATCAGCTGCCGGACGAAGTCGAAGTCGGTCTTGCTCGCGGCAGGGAAACCCACCTCGATCTGCTTGTAGCCCATCTTGACCAGCAGATCGAACATCCGGCGCTTGCGGGCGCCGTCCATCGGGTCGATCAGGGCCTGGTTGCCGTCCCGGAGATCGACGGCGCACCACTGCGGTGCGCGCTCGATTCGCCGGGTAGGCCAAGTGCGGTCGGGCAGGTCGACGGTGATCTGGTCGTGGAAGCTGCGGTACCGGTGGATCGGCATGCCGGACGGCGACTGCTCCGGCGGCCAGGTCTGGTTCATGTGGGTGGCTCCTCATCCGTACACGGGATCGCGACCGGCACGCGAAACTCACCGCGACGAGGGAGCCGGCCTTATCGGCCCCCGTCGCGGCGGATAAGAAGCAGGCCCTGAGCTGGCCGTGCGATGCGCCGCACGATCGAGCAGCTTACACCCTCAGCGTCGCTGCGGACCACCCAGGTGGAGCGTGCCCAGTTCGTCACGCACCGCTCGGGGCACCGTGAGGGTCAGCACGGTCAGCACGGCCACCACGAACAGCGTCGCCACGACGAGCGCGCCGGTGGTCGACCGCTCGAGCGGGCCGGCCGCCTCGACGGCGAGCAAGATAATCGCGAGCAGCGCGAGCAACGCGGCTACCGCGATGGCCACCACGCGCCCCTGGGCCGGCCCGGCCCGCAGCGAGTTGCGCCCGACGAGCGCCGCCACGAAGGCGAGCAGCGTCAGCACCAGCAGCGTGATCGTCGTTCCCCGTCCCGTTTCGACGCCGACGATGACCAGGGCCCAGAACACCGCTGCCAGCCCGGTAGCCAGGGCAGCGATGCCCAACCCACCCGCCGCGGCACCCAGCCACAGTTGGGACACGGGGACAGGCTGCAGGACCGTCGCCATACCGGCGACGACAACGCCCGCGGCCACGGCAAGCCACAACAGCTCTCCAGGGCCGTTCGTGCGCACGCTGAGCACGTCGGGCAGTTCGCTGGCCTCCGACAACCTCCAGAACGCCAGCACGAGCGCGACGGCGCCGAGTGCCACCGCCAGCACCTGCGAGGCGGCGTCGCGGCGGAACAGGCCGACGACCGGAACGGCGAGGACGGCCAGGAAGATCAACGGCTGGAGCACCGCCGCTGCCACGACCGTCCACTCCGGATCAGTTCCGACATCGGAGAGCACGAACACCAACCGGACGGCCGTCAGCACTGCGACGACCACGCCCAGCCCGACGGTGATCAATCGCCAGACCGGGGCCTGACCCTCCCCGTCGTCCAACTCGCAGTCCCGGGACTGGGCGGCCAGCAGCACACCAGCCAGCCCGAACGCCACGCCTATGCCCACGCCGCCGGCATCGGAACCCTCGGAGGCGATGTCCAGGATGATCGTCACGGCGACCACGACGAGGTAGGGCACCACGGCCAGCCCGCGGGCTATCCGCAACTCGGCGTTCTCCGTCCGCGCGGGCAGCACGTGTCCGCGCTTCAGGTACGGCAACGTCAGCGCGGCCATCGCAAGCAACGTAGCGAGTACCACGTGAATCTTGTCCGCGGCTGTCCCCGTGGCGTCCCACGGCATGCTGAAGGTGGCGATCAGCAGCACGAGCGCCGCGATGTCGCGCAGGTAGTCGGCGAAGCCGATGTCAGCGAATGGGTTCGTCGGCCGCTCCGGGTGCGTGGCACGCTCCTCCGCGCGCACCCCCTCGTCGGCTCCCGCCGCCGCGCCACCTTGGCCCCCACCGGCCTCATAAGCGTCCGGCGTGACCGGCATGGTGCGGGTGTTCCCTTCCTGTGGGATCGCCCGGCCGCAGTTACCGCAGTACGGTCCGTCGCCTAGCCGTGCTCCGCAGTACTGGCAGTAGTTCATCGCCGCTCCACCCATTCTTGCTTCGGCCGTCCACTGCGATCATGCACTCGTAGATCGGAGGTTAAACCCTCCCCGCGACATGCGACGAGGCGCTGGCACCTATACGGCGCCGGGCGCGACTGGCAGACTCATCCGCCGTGGACTCGGTCCCGGTCGCGCCGGACCCGCAACCTGCTGCTACCGAGACCTCCTGGCGCGGCCGTTCGTGGCTGTTGCTGGTGCTGGCTGTCGTCCTGTCCGTGGCGGCGGTCGCACTGCTGCCGCGGGCGGCCGGGGGAAGCAGTCCGCTGGGGCCGCCGATCGGCATGCTGGCCGGGACCGCGGTCGCCGTGTCGATGATCTGCGGTGCGACGATCTTCATTCTGGTGCGAGACGACCTCGGCTTCGGCACGCTTGCCGCAGGCTACGCGGTCGGCTACAACGTGCTGGTCATCGGCGTGAAGTTCGGCCTGTCGCCGTACGGGCTGTACGAGACGTCCCGGGTCGCTGACCTGAGCATGATCGTCTCCATCGCCTCCGGCACGGGTGCGGCACTGGTCGCCTTGCTGGTCTTCGGGTTGTACGCGGCCGTCTACGGGGTGCTCTACCGGTACTCGACAAGGAGTCTGGGCCTGCCCCGGCGGCTTTCGCGGTTGCGCCGGCTCGTCACGTGGATGGTGGTGCTCGCGGTGCTGTTCGCGGGCGGGGCGACCACGACGCTGTTCTTGCTGATCCCCGGTGTCGAATACCTCGGCTACGTGCTGACATCGGCCAGCGGTGTGCTCATAGGCCTGGTGCTCGCGCTGGCGACCCTGCTGGTCGTCCGGTGCTTCAGCGGTGCGGCCGACCGGGCCGAGATCGCAGGCCAAGCCACCGCCCTGGCCGGTCTGTTCTACCTCGGGCTGGCCTTCCTCGCGCTGTACCACGCGCTTTGGGTGGTCTACATCCTGCTGCTCGCCCCTCGGGCCGCTGCGGATCTCCTACCGCACCTACGCCGCCCCGCTCGCCCTCGCGGTCGCATACGTCGCGGTACCGTACACTCTCGGCGTCGTCGCCTCGGGCGAGCGACCTGGTGCGGCCGATGCGGGGCTGTACGCCGCTCTCTACCTGCTGTTCCTGGCGCGAATCAACCTCAAGGACTTTCGGGACCGCGCCGGTGACGCGGCCTACGGCAAGCCGACACTGCTGCTGCGATACGGAAAGAACGCGACATGCGCGGTCAGCGCGGTGGCGCTGTGGGCCGGCACGGCGGTGCTGGTGCTCGAAGCCCGCCCGCCGCCGCTGGTGGCCGCACTGTTCGCCGGCTATCTCGCAGCCATCACATCCCGCCTCCATGCGCTCTGGCGGGCCACCGATCCGCGGGACGAACAGGTGGCGATCGGCATCGGCGCACGGGCGGGCAACGGGATGCTGATCAGCCTGCTCGCGTTGCTCATCGTCACCGGCGCCGGAGGATCGGCCGTGGACGCGTCGCTCGTAGTGGCGGCGGTCACAGCCGCGTTCGCCGTGGACTTCGCCGTCCTGGTCCGACGCCCGCACACTGCCGTCATCGGCTACAAGGCCTGACAGGCGGCGCCTGCCAGTGCCGGAGCGCCGATCAGAAGCCCAGCCTGCCCAGCTTCTTGGGGTCCCGCTGCCAGTCCTTCGCCACCTTGACATGCAGGTCGAGATACACCGGCGTACCGAGCAGCCGCTCGATCTGTCTGCGCGCCTTGGAGCCGACCTCCCGCAGCCGCTGCCCCCGCCGTCCGATCACGATCGACTTCTGGCTGGGCCGCTCCACGTAGAGGCTGACGTGGACGTCGAGCAGCGGACGGTCCTCCGGCCGGTCCGGGCGAGGCAGCATCTCCTCGACGACCACGGCGATCGAGTGCGGCAACTCGTCCCGCACCCCGTCGAGCGCGGCCTCCCGGACGAGCTCGGCCACCAGCTTCTCTTCCGGCTGGTCGGTCAGCTCCCCCTCCGGGTACAGCGGCGGGCCCGGCGGCAGCTGTGCCATGAGCAGGTCGCGCAGCAGGTCAACCCGGTCACCGGTGGCCGCCGAGACGGGTACGACCTCCACCCACTCGATGCCCATCTCCTGCTCGAGCCCGCCGACCGCGGCCAGCTTCGCCGCCAGCTCGTCCGGCGTGACGAGGTCGGTCTTCGTGACGATCGCCATCACCGGCGTCTGTGTGACGTGCGAAAGCTCGTTGACGATGAACCGGTCGCCTGGGCCGATCTTCTCGTCGGCCGGCAGGCAGCAGCCGATCACGTCGACTTCGGCGAGGGTGGCCCGCACGACGTCGTTGAGCCGCTGGCCGAGCAGCGTCCGGGGACGGTGCAGGCCCGGCGTGTCGACAAGGATGAGCTGGCCGTCGTCCCGGTGCACGATCCCGCGGATCGCGTGCCGCGTGGTCTGCGGGGTGCTGGCCGTGATCGCGACCTTCTCCCCCACCAGCGCGTTCGTCAGCGTGGACTTGCCGGCGTTCGGGCGGCCCACGAAGCACGCGAACCCGGAGCGGTACGGTTCATCCTCAGCCGCGGTCACAGTGTCGAGTGTCCCACGAGCCGGGAGATGGTCTGCGAGCTCGGTCAACCTCAATGATCATCGGTCTCCTCAATGATCATCGGTGCGCGATCACGTGTCTGGGAGCGCTCTCACAGCACGGCTGATCATTGAGGAGACCGATGATCATTGAGGTGGCGCGTGACCAGCGGCGCCCAGATCGTGTTCGAGGTCGATCGTCCGACTAGCCGCTCGCCCGGCATGCCGCGAGACTTCGATATCGAAACCGCACCCCGATACCGGGACCGCCGCTAACACTGTTGTACTAGCCAGTAGCCGACGATCTCAGTATCGAGGTGCGATCTTGGTATCAAAACCACGGTCCGCCCGTGGCGCGGTCAGGTGGAGCGAGCAGCACGGACGGTGCCATCCGGATCAGCAAGCAGGACGGGCACGCCCGCGCCACCTATGTCGCGGACCGCGGCAAACCCGGCGTCGTCCCCGTCCCCCGCGGTCACCACCACCGCCGCCTCCAGGCCGGACGCCCCACTCGACGCCGCCATCGCCACCGCGACCTGCAGCGCGGACAGCGCCAGTGACGGCAGCGACACCGACGCGGCGGCGTACGTCCGGCCGTCCCCGTCCCGGACCGCGGCTCCCTCGGCGGCGCCGACCCGCGCCCGGGCGGAGCGGGCCAGCGTCACCAGCTTGGCGTCCTCGGCATCCAGCACGGTCACTGTGCGGGCTCCCGCCCCGGTTCTGCGCCGTTCTCCGACGGCACGGACCGCGTCACCAGGATCGTCCCTATCCGGTTGCGCCGGCCGGACGGCCGCTCGGCAACCAGCTTCAGCCCGCCGAACTCCACCTCCGCGCCGGGGATCGGCACCCGGCCCAGGTGCTTGGCCATCAACCCGCCCACGCTGTCGACGTCCTCGTCGGAGAGGGTCAGGCCGAACAGCTCGCCAAGGTCGTCCACATGCAGCCGGGACGACACCCGTAGCGACCCGTCGGCCAACTTCTCGACGGGCGCCTCCTCGGTGTCGTACTCGTCGGTGATCTCCCCGACGATCTCCTCGAGGATGTCCTCGATCGT
>CAZMXH010000178.1:0-1733 GCA_964570165.1 uncultured Actinomycetes bacterium | reverse complement strand
TGACCGGGCGTCGCCTTCTGGGTGGGCGCGCGACCGTACTCGTCGACCTCGATCGCCACGTGGATCCGCTGCGCCTGCATCTCGCGCAGCAGGTCGTCCACCGGCTTGGAGTCCGGCACGAACGTCGCCGGACGCATCACCGACTCCACCCGCTCAACCGACTCGGCGTCGCGGTGGTCGTACAGCCGGCGGGCGACGTCCTTCAGGTAGGCCACGCCAAGCACGTCGTCCAGCCCGGACGCGCCCACGACGGGAATCCGGCTGAACCCGCTGCGCAGCGCCAGGGACTGGAACTGGCGCAGCGTCTTGCCCGCCTCGATGAACACCACGTCGGTACGCGGCACCATCACCTCGCGCACGATCGTGTTGCCCAGCTCGAACACGGAGTGGATCATCTGCCGCTCACCGGACTCGACGACGCCGCCGGCTTCGGCCAAGTCCACGAGCTCGCGCAGCTCCGCCTCGGTGGCGAACGGCCCTTCGCGGAAGCCGCGCCCTGGCGTCAGAGCGTTGCCCACCGCGATCAGCACCCGCGCCACCGGACCGAGGACCCGCGCGAGGGTCAGCAACGGACCGGCCCACGCGAGCGCCACCGCCTCCGAGTGCTGCCGGCCCAATGTCCGCGGCGCCACGCCGATCGCGACAAACGACACCACGATCATGATCAGTGCGCCTACCAGCACAGCGTGCCAGCGCATCCCGAACACCGAGACCAGCAGCACCGCAACGAGAACCACGGCCGTCGTCTCGGCCGCGATGCGCAGCAGCAGCGCGGTGTTCACCGCCGGAGCGGGGTCTTCGACGAGCTTGCGCAGCCGAGCAGCGCCTCGGCGTTGGGCGGCAACCAGGTCGTTGGCACGCGCCTTGGAGAATGGCGCGAGCGCGGCCTCAGCCATGGCCAGCACTCCGGCCAGCATCACCAGGATCACGGCCCCGACGAGCAGCCAGACGTCACCGCTGGTCATCGGCGCTTCCTCGCGGCGTGCCAGTCGTCCAGCAGCCGCTGCTGCAGCGCGAACATCTCCTTCTCCTCGTCCGGCTCGGCGTGATCGTAGCCGAGCAGGTGCAGGATGCCGTGCGTCGCGAGCAGGTGAAGTTCGTCTTCGAACGAGTGCCCGGCCTGTCGCGCCTGATCGCGCGCGACGTCGGGGCAGATCACGACGTCACCGAGCAGCCCGGGTGCCGGCTCCTCGTCGGCAGGGGTTGGCCGAAGCTCGTCCATCGGAAATGCGAGCACGTCCGTAGGACCCGGCTCGTCGAGCCACCGGAGGTGCAGCTGTTCCATGGCGTCCGGCTCGACGAGCAGGACAGCGAGCTCGGCCTGCGGGTGGATTCGCAGCTGGTCGAGCACGAAGCGGCACAGGTCGGAGAGGGTCTTGGCGTCAACCCGTGCTGAGCTCTCGTTGTTGACCTCGATCGTCACCGCCGTCTCCCGGCACTGCGTCGGTCCTTCCCGGAGCCGCCGCTCGCCCGTGCCGCGTCGTACTGCGAGTACGCATCGACGATCTTGCCGACCAGCCGGTGACGGACCACGTCACGGCTGGTCAGCCGGCAGAAGTGGACGTCTCCGATGTCGCTGAGGATCTCCTCGACCACCTTCAGGCCGCTTTCGGTCCCGGCTGGCAGGTCGATCTGGGTGTCGTCACCCGTGACCACCATCTTGGAACCGAACCCGAGCCGGGTGAGGAACATCTTCATCTGCTCCGGCGAGGTGTTCTGCGCCTCGTCCAGGA
>CAZMXH010000177.1:0-7212 GCA_964570165.1 uncultured Actinomycetes bacterium | reverse complement strand
CAGGCCACGGAGATCACTATCTTGGCCGCGGCGACGCCGTAGACGGCGGTCTCCAACGTTTCAGTAGAGGCCCCTGCGAACAGCTCACCGACCCAGGACGTGAGCGGGAAATGCGTCCGGTCGCCCTCTCCGAGCGCGTACTCCAGCCCGCGCAACATGACGATGCACAGCCCGACCCCGACGATCGTCCACTCCACGTAGTAGCCCTGCCACATCGTGGACCCGGTGAACCGGGAGGTACGGCCGACGCGCCTCGGATGCCGCCACAGCCGCACGGCGATCAGGCCGGCGATGCTGACCAGCATCAGCCAGCCGATCAGCTCCACCATCCACTCGAACGGACGCCAGTGGCCGATCAGTGGAAGCGCGAACCGGGCGTCGAACAGCTGCCCGTAGGCCGTCACCAGCGTGGCGAAGAGAAGGATGAACCCCGCGAACACGAACCAGTGCGCCACGCCGACCCACGTCCACTTGAGCATCTTGGTGTGGCCCACGGTCTCGCGCAGCATCGTGACCGTCCGGCGCACCGGCTCACCGCCGCGGGACGGTTCACGTTGCCCCAGCCGGATGACTTGTGTCATGCGGACGATGGTGCGGACGAACAGGGGCGCGGCGACGAGCGTGAGCGCCAGCGCGACGACGATCGCTGCGGCCTGCATGCGGCTCCTCTCGGGTTCGGAGGACTTCGGCCAGGGTAGGTCGGCGAGGGGCCACTGGTGCCACTGAGGTGACCCGATCGTAGTGTTCCTCTGCGCCGGCCGGTGCGCGCGCCACGGCTGCACGCCGTCAACGAGCGATGCGCCGCGCCTTCTCCAGCGCCGCGACGCTCCTGGCGCGAAACGGCTCGGCGCCCATCCGCTCGTGCCGGCTGGCCGCATCCTCGAGGTGGGTCACAGCCAGGCTCTGCTCCCCGCAGGTCAGCATCAGCAGTCCGAGCGCATGCGACACCGAGCCGCGGAATGCGGCGACGCGGCCAGCGACCGCGAGGTTGCCGGCGTACGGCAGCAGTGCGTCGGCGAGCCGTTCGGCCAGCCAGCGGTCCGGTAGCGCGGCAGCCATCTCAGCGAGGAGGCAGCATCCCACCAGCCAGTGGCCGTCCCGCGACCGCTGACTCAGCAACTCGCCGGCCAAGGCGCGGGTGTCGTCGCGGGCTGCTCCACTGCCGCTGCCGGTCAGCGAGGTTCGCGTCAGCACGGACAGGCAGCGCCACACGTGCACCCGCGGGTAGCGCTCGACCATCTCCGCGAGGCGGCCGGCCCGACGCTGAAGGTCGGGCTCGCTGGGCTCGCGGAGGTCAGTGACGGTCTCGGCGAAGTACAGGCCGATGGCGAACTCGGGAGCGTACCGGGCGGACTCGGTCGCCGCCGCGGCCAGCCGGTCGGCGGCACCGAACCGGCCACCTACGAGCGCGAGGACCAGCCGATACACGGCGGCGTACCACTGGAACTCGGGATGCTGGAGCCGGTCGGCGGCATCCCCGAGGGCTGCCACGTCGGCCGCCATGCCCTGGAGGTCACCGCCTTCCATCAGCCCCACGGCGTGCGCCGCCAGGCCGGCGAGCTCGAGTTGCGTCTCACCGGCGGTGTGGGCATCTGCCCGGACTCGCTCGGCGAGCGCGAGCCGTTCTCTCCAGTTGTCCGGCCCGCGGGTCACGTAATGCTGCGCGTGCAGGGCGTGCGCTCGTGGTCCGGGCTCATCGACGCGGGTCGCCAGATCGACGGCGTCGGCGGCGAGCGCGCGGCTCCTGACCCGGTCGTACGACCAGTAGAGTTCCGTCGCGAGCCGGGCCAGCAGCCGGACGCGCACCGCGGTGGGTTCGGCGTCCTGGGCGGCCAAGGCCTCCTCTAACAGCGCCACACGGTGCGCCTGTGTCACGCCGAAGAGCATCCCGGTGTCGGAAGCGCCGAGCGCGGCCCGGGCAAGCTGGTCGGGCTCGCCGGTCTTCCGGGCGACGGCCATCGCCTCCTCGTAGGCAGCCTGTGCCAGGGTGAACGCCCCGCTGCGAGCGTCCATAGCGGCCAGTGCCAGCGCCAGGCCGAGCCGGTCACCGTCCTTGCCGGGGCCGTCCCCGGGCGGGCCCGCGAGGGCCGCGCGTAGGTCGCCCGCGACCACGCTGAACTCGTGCTGCCACGGCTCGCCGGCATCCAGCCGGCGCTGGAGCCCTCGCGCTGCGCTGGCGGCCCATCTCAGGTACCGTGCGGCGACGTCGGCCTCCTCGCCCGCCCTCGCGAGCTGCTCGCGAGCGTAGCCCCGCACCAGATCGAGCATGCGCCACCGGCTCGCGTCCGGGCCGTGGACGCGAACGAGCAGGTTCTTGTCCGTGAGGCGACCCAGCCCGTCGATCACGTCCGTTCGGTGCACCGGCTCGTCGCCGCCTACCGTCGCTGCCGCGGCCAGATCGAAGGCCCCCACGAACATGCCGAGCCTGCGGAACAGCGTCCTCTCGGCCTCGTCGAGCAGCTCGTGGCTCCAGTCCAGCACCGCGCGCATCGAGCGGTGGCGATCGATGGCCGTCCGGGTTCCCGCCAGCAGCCGGAACCGGTCGTCCAAGCCGGCCAGGAGCCCGTCGATCCCCAACGAAGAGCACCGGGCCGCCGCCAGCTCGATGGCGAGCGGCAGCCCGTCGCAGCGCGCGCAGACCTCGCGAACCAGCGCCGGATCGACGTCGAACTCCGGCTCGACGGCGCGGACCCGCTCCAGGAACAGCCGCTCGGCATCGGATCGGCCGCCGGGCGCCGATTGGTCGTCGGCGATGGGCAGCGGGGCAACGGTGAGGACGTGCTCGGCGGGTACCCCGAGCCGTTCCCGGCTGGTGACCATGGCGGTCAGCTCGGGGCAGGCGGCGAGCAGCCGCTCGACGAAGGTTCCGAGCTCCGGGACGATGTGTTCGCAGTTGTCGAGCACTAGCAGCGACCGGCCTGCCCCGAGCTGCTCGATGATCGCGCGCTCGACCGGTCGGTCGGGGCGGTCGACCGTGCCGAGCGTCGCCGCCACCGTCTCGACAGCGTGCTGGGGGGTCGCCGCTGCGAGGTCGACGAACCAAACGGCGGGCTGATCGTTGGCGACCAGCGCTTGCGCTGCGGCAATAGCGAGGCGGGTCTTTCCCACGCCGCCCGGGCCGACGATGGTGACCAACCGGTGGCGGTCCAGCGACTCCCGTAGCTCGTCGAGCTCCCGCTGCCTGCCGACCAGCTCCGACGCCGGCACTGGCAGCGCTGCCGCGCCCCGCGTCGGCCCCGGGTGCGCTGCCGGCGGCCGCGCCAGCAACGTCTCGTCGTGGGACAGGATCGCCGACTCGAGCCGGCGGAGCTCCGGCCCGGGTTCGACGCCGAGTTCCTCGGCGAGCACGGTACGGGCGCGCTGGTAGGCGTTCAGGGCATCGCCCTGGCGGCCCGCTCGGTACAGGGCGATCGCGAGCTGCGCCCAGCGGCGCTCGCGCAGCGGGCTGTGCGCGACCGCCGCCTCGAGGTCGCTGACCAGCTCCGCCGCCTGGCCGCAGGCGAGCAGAGCGTCCGTCCGGTCGTCGAGGACGGACTCGTAGCGCTCGTTCCAGCGGGTCTGCTCCGCCTGCGCGGGGAGCGTCGGCGGCAGCTGCGGAGACCCGCGCCACGCTGCGAGCGCGCGGTCGAAGTGCGCGACGGCGATCGCGGGCGCACCGTCGCGGGCGGCGTCGCGGCCCGCCCGAAGCGCGGCGTCGAAGTCCGTCGCGTCGGTGCGGTCGGTCGCCAACCGCCACCCGCCGCCGTGTGTGACGATCGCGTCCCGGCCGATGACCCGTCGCAGGGTCGCGACATGTGTCTGTAGCGCCTTGGCCGCGGTCGGCGGCGGGGCAGCTCCCCACAAGACCGACTGCAGCACCTCCGCCGGGACGACCCGCCCCGCGTGCAGCCCTAGCATGGTCAGCACCGCGCGAGGCTTGGCGCCGGGTATGCCGAGGGGATATCCGTCGAGGTAGACCTCAAGCGGACCGAGCACCCGTACGTCGAGCGGCCGCGTGACCCTCATCCCCACCGCCGGACGGTTGCTTTACCAGGCCTTTACCGACTGTTGACCGGCCATCGGGAGCGTACCGCAGGGGCCCAAAGCCGTTGGCTGGTGGCGGCCTCTCGTAAGGGGGGCCAGCCCGGCCACGGGCTGCTGCGGGAGGCCGCCTCAGCCAGCGGCGGCACCGTGAGAACATCGGTCGCCGACGGCGGTAGCGCACGTTCTGTGCGATTCGCCGAACGTCGAGACCTGCTCTGGGCCAGAATCGGAACTCCGGAGCTGTCGCAGCCGAGGACGTGCGGCGGGCGCCCCCCGCTCGCGCTTCTGGAGGGACCATGACCGACGCCAGCGCGCTGTATCTGCGGGCCTGCGACGTCTTCGACGAGCGAGTGCGGTCTGTCGGGCCCGACCAGTGGACCGCTTCCACACCTTGCTCGGAGTGGGACGTCCGGACGCTGGTTAACCACGTCACCGTGGAGGACCTGTGGGCGCCGCCGCTGCTCGAAGGCAAGACGATGGCCGAGGTTGGCGACGCCTTCGATGGCGATCAACTAGGCTCGGACCCCGTGGCCGCCTGGACCGCCGCGGTCACCGCGGCCCGAGCCGCCGCCTCCCAGCCCGGTGTGACCGCTCGCACGGTGCACCTCTCCTATGGGGACGAGTCCGCCTCGGAGTATCTGATGCAGATGTTCGCCGACCACCTGGTCCACGCGTGGGACCTCGCGAAGGGCACCGGTGGCGACACGCGGCTGCCGTCCGACCTCGTGGAGCGGTGCGCCGAGTGGTTCCACGGTCAGGAAGCCATGATGCGGGAGTTCGGGTTGATCGGCCCTCGGCCGCCGACGTCCTCCGACGCCGACCCCCAGACGAGACTCCTCGCCGCCTTCGGGCGTCAAGCATGAGGAAGAATCACCCTGGTGAACGTACCCGAGGTGCCTGGGTACCGGCACGTCTACTCCGGCAAGGTCCGGGAGCTGTACGTCTCGGACGCTGACCCGAACCGGCTGCTCATCGTTGCGACCGACCGGATCTCGGCGTATGACTACGTCCTCGCCTCTACGATTCCCGACAAGGGCCGCGTGCTGACGGGATTGACGCTGTGGTGGTTCGAGCGGCTCGCGGACCTGGTGCCGAACCACGTCGTGTCGACCGACGTTCCGGACGCCGTCCGTGGCCGCGCGATGCTGTGCGAGCGCTTGGACATGGTCCCGGTCGAGTGCGTCGCTCGTGGGTACCTGACCGGCTCAGGGCTCGCGGACTACCAGGCGTCGGGCTCGGTGTGCGGCGTGGACCTGCCTGCGGGGCTGGTGGACGGGTCCCGGCTGCCGTCCCCGATCTTCACTCCTGCCACCAAGGCGCCGCGCGGCGAGCACGACGTGAACGTCGACTTCGCGTATGTCGAGCAGCTTGTGGGCAGCGATGTCGCGGAGGAACTGCGGCGGTGCACGCTTGCGGTCTACGAACTGGGGGAGCGGATCGCGCGGGAGCGCGGCATCCTGCTGGCCGACACGAAGCTGGAGTTCGGCCGACGCCCGGACGGGACGCTCGTCCTTGCCGACGAGGTGCTGACACCCGACTCCTCGCGGTTCTGGCCAGCGGAGGGCTGGAGTCCGGGCCAGCCGCCGCCGTCGTTCGACAAGCAGTTCGTGCGCGACTGGCTGACCTCGCCGGAGTCGGGCTGGGACCGCGCGTCCGGCGAGCCGCCGCCGCCGCTGCCGCCGGACGTGGTCCGCCGCACGAGGGAGCGGTACCTCGAGGCCTACGAGCGCCTCACCGGCCGTACCCTCGCCTTGTCAGGCCTGACAACTGGCTGACCTGCTGCAGCACGGCGGCCAACCCTGACAGGCCGTGGCTCGGTACGCTAAGCACGGTCTGGTCCCACCGCCCGAGGAGCATCCCTGTGTCCCGCGTCGTCGTAGACGTCATGCTCAAGCCGGAGATCCTCGACCCGCAGGGGGATGCCGTGCGTGCCGCGCTCGGCAGACTGGGGTTCGACAGCGTCGCCGCCGTCCGCCAAGGCAAGCGGTTCGAGCTCGCGCTGACCGGCGAGGTTACGCCCGAGGCGAACGCCGAGGTGGAACGGGCGGCCGGGATGCTGCTCGCGAACCCGGTCATCGAGGATTTCACGGTTCGTCTGGAGGACGCGCCCGCTGCCGGTGACCCGGCATCGGAGGGCTGAGGTGCGCGTCGGCATCGTTACGTTTCCCGGCTCGCTGGATGACGGGGACGCCGCCAGGGCCGTGCGAATCGCCGGGTGCGAACCGGTCGTGCTTTGGCACGCGGATGCCACCCTCGGTGACGTGGACGCCGTCGTGCTGCCGGGCGGTTTCTCGTACGGCGACTACCTGCGGTGCGGCGCGATAGCCCGGTTCGCCCCGGTGATGGGACCACTGGTGGACGCCGCCCGGCAGGGCCTCCCCGTGCTCGGCATCTGCAACGGGTTCCAGGTGCTGTGCGAGGCCCACCTGCTGCCTGGAGCGCTGACACGCAACGACTGCCGCCGCTTCGTCTGCCGCGACCAGGAACTCCGGGTGGATAGCGCCGCGACCGCGTGGACGTCGCAGTTCGAGCCTGGGCAGGAGATCGTCCTGCCGCTGAAGAACGGCGAGGGCCGGTACGTGGCAGACCGCCGGACGCTGGACGAACTGGAGGCCGAGGGACGGGTGGTCGTCCGCTACATCGGCGTCAACCCGAACGGCTCGTATCGCGACATCGCGGGTATCAGCAATGCGAGGGGCAACGTGGTCGGCCTGATGCCGCACCCCGAGCACGCCGTGGACCCGCTCACCGGCCCGACCACCGACGGGCTGCCCTTCTTCCAGTCCATCCTTTCCATGATCAACGTGGGCAGGGCGGCGGTCCAGGCGTGAGCATCGATACGGTAAAGACGGCGGGAGAGACGCCGGACCAGCAGCAACCGTGGTCCGAGCTCGGCTTGCGGCACGACGAGTACACGCGGATCCGCGAGATCCTTGGTCGCCGGCCCACCTCGTCTGAGCTGGCGATGTACTCGGTGATGTGGTCGGAGCACTGCTCGTACAAGAGCTCCAAGGTGCACCTGCGGCGCTTCGGCGACCTCCCGCAGGAGACTCCGGCTGGAAGGCTGCTGGCCGGCATCGGGGACAACGCGGGCGTCGTCGACGTCGGGCAGGGATACGCCGTCACCTTCAAGGTCGAGTCGCACAACCACCCGTCGTACGTCGAGCCGTACCAGGGCGCCGCGACCGG
>CAZMXH010000176.1:0-7241 GCA_964570165.1 uncultured Actinomycetes bacterium | reverse complement strand
ACATGCGACCCGTCGACGGACGCAGCGTTGCCGAGGCCGCCTACGAGCGCGTCGCCGGCCGACCGGCTGACTGGTCGTTCAGCGGTCCGTCGTTCACGTGGCGCTGCCCCGCCTCCGGCCGCGTGATCTCCGACCGGGGACCGTTCGAGAGCCACCCGGACGACAATCAGCCCGGCCACGCCAAGGACTGCTCTCGACTGGCGACCGAACTTGCCCGCTGGCGCGCATCCTGGACGACACACCGGATGGGAGAGACGTGGCATGACCCACGACACGACGACAGCCACCGCTGAGAGCACCTCGCCACCCGAGGAGAAGCTCCTGATCACGGTCGAGGAGGCCGCGCACCGGCTCGGCATCAGCCGAACGGTCATGTACCGGCTTGTTTCGTCCGGGCTTGTGGAATCGGTCAGGGTGGGACGGCTTCGCCGGATCCCGCCCGAGTGCCTCGACGAGTTCGTCGCCACGCTTCGCGCGATCCAGGCGCCGAAGCGTCACACGTCGCTAAGCGCGGGCTGATCGGGTGGGACGGTCTTGAACCGCCGGCGTAACCCCAACCTGCGGTCGACCATCTACAGGGGCCGCGACGGCTACTGGCATGGCCGCGTCACGGTTGGCATCCGCGACGACGGCAAGCCGGGCCGCAGGCACGTCTCGGGCACGAACAAGAGCAACGTGCTCGCCAAGGTCCGCGAGGAGAAGGCCAGGGAAACCGGCTCAGTCAAGAAGGCGGGCCAACGGTGGCGGGTGAAGGACTGGCTCACGCACTGGATCGACAACATCGCCGTGCCCCCGCGAGTGACGGTGAACACGCACGACGGCTACCGCACCAACGTCGAGAGGCACCTGATTCCCGGCGTTGGGGCGCACTGGCTCGAGAGGCTGGAGCCTGAACACCTGGAGCGGCTGTACGCCAGGATGCAGGACGCCGGCCTAGCCGCGGGGACCGCGCACTACGTGCATCGAACGGTCCGTGCCGCATTGAACGAGGCGGTGCGCCGCGGGCACCTAGCCCGCAATCCGGCCACCCTGGCCAAGGCACCTTCCCCGTCGGACGAGGAAGTCGAGCCGTACGACGTTCCCGAGGTCCGTCGGCTGCTCGAAGCCGCAGCCCAACACCGCAACAGCGCACGCTGGGCAGTCGCACTCGCGCTGGGGCTGCGGCAGGGCGAGGCACTCGGCCTGAAGTGGGAGGACGTCGACCTCGACAAGGGCACGCTCCGGATCCGCCGTAGTCTCCTACGACCGAAGTACGAGCACGGCTGCAAGGGCGACTGTGGGCGGGCAGCCGGCTGGTGCCCGAAGCGGCGCAACACCAGGCCTGTGACGGGCACCGTGAAGTCCAAGGCTGGACGGCGGACCGTCGGCATGCCCGCTCCGCTCATCGCGCTCCTGCGCAAACATCGCACCGAGCAGAACGCCGAGCGCACCGTAGCCCGCCAGCTGTGGCGCGACGAGGGGTGGGTGTTCGCCACCCCGACCGGCGGCCCGCTCAACCACTACACCGACAACCGTGACTGGAAGCGGCTCCTGCGCGAGGCCGGCCTGCGGGAGGCTCGGCTACACGACGCCAGGCACACGGCTGCGACCGTCCTGCTCATTCTCGGCCAGCCCGAACGGACGGTGATGTCGCTGATGGGCTGGTCGACCACCGGCATGGCCAAGCGGTATCAACACGTCACTGACACGGTCCGGACGGAGGTCGCCAGCCAGGTCGGGAGCCTGATCTGGGAGGCCCGCGCCGAGGGCGCGGCCGACGGGACGTGACGGTCCGGCGCGACTCGCTCGCCGCGATCCTGAAGCTGGTCGAGGAGGGACTGCTTACACACGACGACGCCGATGACCTTGATCTCACCGAGCTGCAGGCCGCTCTCACCGAGCTCCACACGGCCATGGCAAGCCTCGACAACGCCACGAACGGAACACGAAATGAGACTAAAACTGAGACTAGGGGCCCTCCGGGACCCCTATCCGACCACGAGCGGCACAACCTGCCGGAAGGCAAAAGCCCAGGTCAGAGCGGCAATTCCAGGTGGAGCCGGCGAGGGGACTCGAACCCCTAACCGCCCGATTACAAGACATCGCACCAATTCGTAGAACGTACTAACCAGTGCAGCTCCCACACTTGCTGCGCTGCGACCCGACCAGTCACGTCCGGCTCCGTGCAGCCCCGTTGCTGTCGAGCGGCGCTGTCACAGTGCACGCTGCAGTTCGGACGACCGAACCCATTACGGCCCCTCGACCGCAGTTGGCGCGGGAGTATCCGTGACATCCCGGCCGGCGGAGGCCCCTGCACGTTGGGGTTGCGGTGGTTGAGGTATTGCTGTGCACAATGGGATGGACCCCCGCCGGTGCGACGACGGGGGCCCATCCCCTACCTAGTAGGGCTCGAGCGAGATTGAGATTGACCCGCGCTTCCAGGCAATGGTCAATCGAAATCCGCGCCTCATGGAGGACCACCTCCTTCCGTGGTGCTCGTTTGGTGAGGCCGGGGTCGGGCATCAAAACTCGGCTCCGGCTTCTCGATGATCGCTGACTTGGCGACACATATGCAACCTTGCTTAACGGCAGTTTCAGCGGCTTCTGCTGACGCTTTGAGCCGGGTATCTTTGCTATCTCAGCGGCAGATCTGTACTATGCTGGCCGTACCGTAAGCGGGTTTCTGCGCTTAGTATCAGCGGCCTACCAGCACGGATACCTAAGTACTAACCCCGATACCCCGTCACCCCGTCACCCCGGCGGGCGCCGCTCAGATGGTCAGTGACTTTCGTTGGAAGGAGGTCGGAGCCCGTGGGATCGGTGACACCGACCGCAATGCGGTTGCTTGAAGACGCGGTCAAGAAGTCTGGCCGGCGCAGCACCGTGCAGCTCCCTGAAGAGTTCGCCAGGACCCCCGGCCGAACCGATGCCGATCCGATGCTCGCTGACCTCTTTCGGCGTGGCGAATTGCAGTTGAAGCTTTACCTGACCCTAGTGATGCTGACTCGTAAGGGTCCACCCCACGAGCTGTTCAGGATGCGGCCTGATCACTATTTCTCCGAGATGCTCGGATACGACGAACTTGATGACGCAGACCCTGTGCCCGGTCCCGGGACTCGGCGTGTCAGACGAGCGATGGCGCAACTGCACAGCGGCGGCTACATCGTACGTACCGCGCAGCGGGGGCGCTCCCCGAATATCGAGGTCGTACACCCACCGGGGTCCACCACCGCAGCGCCCTACATCACCCTGCCACTCGAACTCTGGTCTCAGGGTTGGATCATCGTGCTGTCGGCGCGCGCACTGTTCGTCTATACATGTTTGCGGCTGATGCTCGCTGGAAAGCCCGACGACCAGGGTGCACACGTCACAACCTGGGACCGACGTCGCATGCACGTGAAAGACGACACTTGGCAGCGCGGAGTCAAAGAGCTTGAGTTGAAGAACCTTGTCCGGACCGACAAGCGCCGCGTAGTAGTGGACCGCTGGACAACAGACCTGAGCTTGCAGAAGGTGTACTTCCTCAACAACGACTACCTCAAGAACAACGAGGTGACGATCTCTACGTGAGCCAGGTTTCAGCAGGACTAAGTGATCTTGGCCTAGCCGACTCGCCGTGTCGGTTCATGCTGAGGCATCGCCTCGTAGCTGCCGATCGTAGGCCGAAGCGAAGTGGGTCAAGGGTCGGCGTAGCCGATCACCCCAGTGACGCCGGAGGCGCCCTTGACCCGCAGCGTGGAGGCCGCAGAATGCCGCGAGGAGGCAACGGCCGCCGGAGAATGTAACCATCGGCCTCGCTGACAAGGGGTGGATCGCGTCAGCTGCCAGCCGGCCGGCGCGCCCGGAACGGCCGCTAGGCCGCATGCCCGGCGCAAGCCGGCCGGTGCGGCGAGCGCAGCGAGCCGCCTTGATCCATGAGAGGTAGATTCAGCAACGCTGCCATCGTGCGCGAGGTTCGCGTTGACGCAACGTACTCCACGTTCTGATGAGGTGTCTGTATGGTTTCACTGCGGTCGCGACGGCTGGAGACTCTGCTCGGTGCGAGAATTGAGGACGTCACCTTCGCCCAGGTAAGCGACCTGGTCAGCAATCAGGTCGTTGAGGCGTACGACCTGGACTTCAAGGCCCAGCTCTATGGCCGCACTGACTCCGACAAGCGGGACTTGGCCACTGACGTTGCCGCTCTGGCCAACACTGCTGGCGGTCTCATTGTGATCGGCATAGACGAGGATGACCAAGCGCGCGCAGCCGCCGTTTCCACGGTCCCGCTGTCGGATACGGAGACAGCGCGGATGCAGCAGATTGTCGCGTCACTGACCGCACCCTTGCCTGACTTCGACATCGTTGCTGTCGAGGATCGAGCGAACTCCGGCACGGGGTTTCTACTGATCGCAGTGCCTCCGAGCCAGCGACAACCCCATGCTGTGATCGTCAATCAAGGCTTGCGGTTTCCGCGACGTAACGGATCTACAACGCGTTACCTATCCGAATCGGAGGTCGCGACCGCATATCGTGACCGATTCGCCGCCGTCGGCGCTCAGTTCGCCCGCGCGGAGGAGGTTGAGCAACATCTCCTCGTGCGCTTGGTCACCGATCACCTACCGTGGATCGTGGTCTCGCTGGTACCCGATCTAGCAGGCGATTTCATCATCGATGCCGCAGCCCTCAATACATTCCGGGACGGACTGATCAACACTGATCCACTCCTCATTCCCGCTGGTATTGCTTGGCAGAGAGTCAGGGTAGGCCGTCGCCGTCTAGTCGCCGACGGAACGATTGGTGAGGGTGAGGCCGCTCGTTGGGTGGCCGCCGAACTGCACCAAGATGGCTCGGGCGCCTTTGCCGTAGTCGTCCCAGACCTAAACCAGACGCAGGGCCCCCTCAGCGATCCGGGTCGCGTACGACGCATTGAGGACGAGAGCGCAGTCATTGCTGTGATGTCTGGCCTACACCTGCTCGCTAGACACGCACGCGATAGGGCTGCGGCCGGCGGCAATGCGCTCCTCCGGGTCCAGATCTTTCCAATCAGCGCGGAATCACAAGTGCAGCTAGGACATCAGCGTGGATTCGCCAACATGGGTGGAACGCTCGGCACGCAGACCCTCGCTGAGCCGCTGCCCGCGTCGGAGTACGTGGCGTCATTGGACAGCATCACCGATGTCGGCCCTGAGATTGCGGCGGCGGCCTGCTTACTCTTCACCGACTTCGCTCAAGCTTTCGGCTACCCTGAGGTCCTTCAACTGACCCGCGACGGACAATTTCGGCGCAAGTACTGGAGTGAGCCCCGGCAACAAGCCATCCAAGCCTGGGCCGCGGCTGGCAAAGTCGCAGTGATCGACGACACGCTACCCAGTACGTAATGTCGTCGACTATTTGCGGCGGATGCGGACTATCTTCTGCACGTGGAGTTGGCCTTACTCGTCAATGAGATGCCGCACTCTTAGTCCAGCAGCGCGAGCCCGAAGTGCCATGCCTGTGTCGAAGGTCACCACCGTAGCTGGTGACCCGGCGAATGCCGTCAATGCAACCGTCCGGTCGATGAGTTCGCTGTCGGCATCGGCGAGACGCTTGTGGCCGGCTGAATCGAGTAATAGGTGGGCCGCCGTGACGGAGGTCCCTGTGGCCAACTGAGCGGGCACGGCTGGATCTTCGAAGGTAGTGGCCAACTTGCGCAGGCTGGCTCTGGCGCGGGCGCGGGTCTCGTTCCGGCCGCGTTTCGCTCGGTCAAGCTCATCAACTACGAGGATCGGAATGATCAGATGTATTGGCTCGTGTTCGGCCGCATTCACGAGCACACCCCAATCCACTTCGTCAAACGGTTGTTGGTGATGCAGATAGACGTTGGTGTCAGCAACCAGGATCTTTCCAAGTAGTGCGCTCAAGCGCTCTCGTGCTTGTGTCAACGAATCAATCGCTCGAACGAGGTCTCGACGCCGTTCGGAAAGTTCTGAATGCACGAGGCGTGTAATCTCTCCGCTGGCGGCCGGATCGATCCCGCACAATGTCCAATGGCGTCTAGTTAGGACCGATCTATCCACGTCCTCGGGAGATACTCTCGAGGTGAGGACGTCCGCTGCATCTGCTGCCCATCTCAGGTACGAGTTGAATACCTCGAACTTGGTGCCGGTTCCCAAGGTGTTGAAACGGTTTACCTGCTCATTGAGGTCACTGACGGCTTCGTCGACCCCAACTCCAGGCAAGAGTGTGATGTACATTCTTGCATTCTTTCCTATGTGAGCGACTCTCGAGTACTACCAGTCAGCCCTGCGCCGCTGGCATTCAAATGTCATTCCGGAACTTCAGGGAGTTCATCAACAGTCTGCACGTCGCCCTCGTCGCCCTCAGCTTCAGCCACGACATGCTCGACTGCGGCCTCCTCCGGTGGGGTCTCGCCTGGGAACTTCCAGATGTCGAATACCAGTCTGCTGAGTTCTTCCTGCCGAGCCTCAACGGTGTCTGCTGTCCAGCGATCGTAGTTCACGAGTTCGTTGGTCAGAAGAATGTATGAATCTTGGTAGGCTTTGTCCTTCTTGGTAGCGAAGTCGGCGTTCTTGATAGACGTGTTGAGGCGCTTACCAAGAAGTGTGAGGTTACCGAGTCGGTTGATAATCTGGGCGTGGTTCGTCCACTTCTCCCCATCGGGCGTCTGGGGATAGATATGCTCGACGTGCACGCGGTCGCTCAGCTCAACAGCCATCTCTTGCGTCTTGCGCTTGGAATGCTCGATTTCCCTAAGCAAATAGCGGGCCGTCGCAATGCGACTCACGCTCGCTCGTTTGAATCGGCCGACGAAGTCCTTTGCGTCCGGTGCGAATTCACGCAGCCTGGCGACAGCTGCGTCAAAGTCCTTTGTTTCTCGGAGTTCGGCCGCGACGGAGTAGATGGTGGACTCCAAGGTGGTCGACTCCCGTCCGCCGATCACGGTGTGTCGGACGAAGAGCGTTGTCAGTGCAGACGCGAGGGCCCGAAGGCCGTCCTTTGACTCATCGTCTGGTAGCGCGGCGTATCCAGAGAGGAGGGCAGGAAACAGAACCTTTGCGCCAAGCATGCGAATGCCTTCCAGGAGCCGCTGAAGATCCTTGTCGGTATCGCGTGCACGCGCAATGTCCCTGTATATCGGCGCCGAATCGGCGAGCTCGATCGACATTGCGACGGAGTCAATACCCTCGCTGAGAACGGTCTCCTTGATCTCGCGGTACAACTTGCGTGCCTTGACATCACCCCGCTTGCTGACCCAGTAATGGCGCAAGAACTCGTCCACT
>CAZMXH010000175.1:0-7249 GCA_964570165.1 uncultured Actinomycetes bacterium | reverse complement strand
ATTCTCCTTCAGGACTGACTTAACCGTCCTGCCAGGAATCTTGACGCGCGACAGACCTAGCCCACGCCTTCGACCTCAAAGCGTCCCTCCTCGCTGCCCGGGCAACCCTCGAGGCCGCACTCGAGCGGCGCGAAACACGCGGCAGCCACAACCGCGCCGACTACCCCCAACCCGACAAAGCTCTGCAAGTCAACCTCGTCTGGTCAGGACCCGGTCGCATCGAACGAGAGCAAGTCCCCCCGGTTCCCGAACACATCGCCAAGCTGATGCGGGACGTATCGACAGCGGGCAAGCTCGTCGAGTAGCGGTGGGCCCGCGGCGACCAAGTGCCTCCCCAGAATCACCGTTAGCGGCTCCTGCGATCAGTCCCAGACCTCGCTGATCGAGACCGGGCGGATCTCGGATTCGGCAGGCAGCCGTTCCGCCCCTTGCCACGCCCAACCGGCTTTACCGTCGGTCGGGTAGTGCACGCACAGTGCTTCCACGTCCTCCCGGATGTCGAACACGCCACGCACACCTGCGGGCATGTAGATCGCTTCTCCGACTCCTGCCGTGATCGTCTCGTCGTCGAGCCGTACGGTGAGGCTCCCCTTGATCACGACAGCGACCTCGTCGTACGCCCACCGGAACTCGAACTCCACCCCTTTGCGGAAGCGAATGTAGGCCAGCCCCAGGTTCGAGCCCTCTTCTTCGTCGGCGATGTAGCCGACATACGCCGGCTGGTCACCGACCTGTAGCCAAGCGGGCGCGTCCTGGATGCTGAACGTATGGATGGCAGCGGGCTTAAAGATCATCGTGGCACCTCCTGCTCGGTTGCTCTTTCCGGCATTGCGTCAAGCCGGTCGGCGGGTCGCCGCCTCGCTGCCGAGTTCAGCGGCGAAGCCGGTGCGCCAAGACGGGTACGTGAGTTCCCAGCCAAGGATGCGCTTGGCACGGGCGTTGCTGGCTCCGCGGAGTCCGGTCATGAATGCCACACCCCACGAGCCGACCGCCATGCGTGCCAGGAACGCCGGCACCTGTCTCGGCTGAGCTGCGCCGATCTCGCCCGCCAGGAAGGGGAGCCACTCGCTCATCGGTGCGGGATGATCGTCGACGATGTTGAAGATCCCGGTGTGGCCAGACTCGAGCGCGGCCAGGACGGCGGTTGCCGATGTGCGGATCGAGCCAGCCCCGCTACCTCGTACCCGGCGTTCTGCAGCACGGGAAGTAGTTGGCATCCGATGACTCCACTAGATCTGGCCACCAGTACCCGCATGATTCCTCCTCGGTTTCGATCATGTTGCCTGCGACGGGGTCCACTGCAGCCAGCCCGCATCGTGTGCACGCCGGATCGCATCAACCCGATTGCGGGCGCCGAGCTTCGTCACGATCGAGGCCAGATAGTTGCGCACGGTGCCGTGGCTGAGGAAGAGCGCCTCGGCGACCTCACGGGACGAGTAGCCGTCGGCAGTAAGCCGCAGGACGTCACGCTCGCGACTGGTCAGCGGATTGTCCAGCAAGGTCAGCGCCGCATATGCCAGCTGTGGGTCGATAATGCGGCCGCCAGCGGCGACGGTCCGCACTCCATCGATGAGCTCCTGCGGCGTGGACTGCTTGAGCATGAACCCGGCGACTTGACTCTCCGCGCCACGCCGCAGGTTTCCTGGGTTGGCGACACCGGTGAGGATCAGAGTCCTACACGTCGGTAGCCGCTGGTTCAGTGCGTGCGCCGCGTCGAGTCCGTCCATCTCGGGCAACGAGGTTTCGATGACCGCAACATCGGGTCGGTAGCGCAGCGCCATACCGACGATGGCGTCGCCGCGGCCCACTGCCGCGACCACCTCCATGTCGTCTTCGTGGTTCACAAGCCTGACGAGAGCCTCCCGGAACATGGGCACACCCTCGGCGACCATGACCCGGATCATGGTTGCCCGCCTGTTAGAGGGCCTGTGTGCAGCGGCGCACCGTCCGCATCGGCTCGTCGCCCGGATCGCGCCCGCCAGCCGCGACTGGACATGTAGGCAGCGATCAGGAGTGCCGTCAGACCGCCGTCCCAGCCAACCGCCGCGACAGCCCCCTCGACGTCACCCGGGCCGAGAATGTCAGTCGCATAGGCGCCGGCGGTCACCGTGAGAAGCAGCTTGTTGAGGATCACGATCTCCCAGAGCCACGGGTAGCCGCGAGGGCGCCAGCCAAGCAGCGCGAACAGGCAGGCGAACGTGAGAAACCCGTAGAGCCGCCAGGTCTCGACCATGAGCACGGTGCCATCCGTCCCGGTCAGGCCAGGAATCGCTCCGACGGCGGCCGCGAGTGCGCTCGTGGCGGCCAGGCCCATCAGCACCCGCGCCACGCGACGCTGGGGCGCGGAAGCGTCCACGACAACGTCAGTTTCCACGGCTGCGACTCCGTTCACGTGCGTGCATGTCGATGCCCATCGTCCGGCGGTGTCAGCGGCGCCTCATCGCCCGAAGGAGCCATTCGGGGGTATCACTTTCCGAATGCGAGCGCCCGGGAGACAGGTCGTATCTAGTCGAGCAAGCCGAGCTCACGCGCACGTGCGCCAGCTTCGGTGCGGTTGCCGGCACCGAGCTTGTCGAGAATGTGGGTGATATGGCGCTTGACGGTGTGCGGCGAGATGAACAACTCATTGGCGATTTCCCGATTCGCCCGCCCGGCAGCGACGAGTCGCAGCACTTCGAGTTCGCGGGCCGTGACTTGGTTGCCCCCGGCAGGCAGGTCCGCGTCGGGTATGGCAGCGGCGGTGCCCGCGCGACCGAACGCCCGCATCAGCCGGTCGACGTAGTCCGCGCCAGCACCGGCCGGCACCCCGCTATTGGCGATGAGGCATTCCAGCAGGCCGGCCATCGGCCTTCCCTCGTCGGCGAAGACCCGCACGTAACCCTCGGGCTGGGCGAGCGTGAGCGCGTCTGTGAGGGCCGCGGTCGGGTCGTCGTCGCGACCGGCAAGTGCGAGCGCGCGCAATGCCTGGATCTCGATGAGGCTGCCGGCCCGATCCTGCTCGACCGCGGCCGCGTGAATCCGGTCGAGCAACCGGAGGGCGTCGTCGGGTCGGTCCCGGCGGAGCAGGACTCGCACCAGGATCAGATACGCGGGCTCCCGCGGGTAGTCGACCTCGTCGTCGGCGCCGAATCCTCGTTCGGTGAGCAATCGCGACGCAGCGTCGACATCGCCCTGGCTGAGCAGCAGCCATGCCTGCGCGGCTGTTACCGGATTCAGCAGGTCGACGACGGCGGGCGCGGCGACCCGGCCGGCTTCGGTCATCGCAGCCTCGGCACCGGTCGGGTCGCCGGTCGCCTGAAGGATGCGCGCTCGTAGAGCGAGCCCGGTGGCGAGCGGCTGGGTGTAGCCGAGATCGCGACACAGCGGGAGAGCCGCTTCGAGGTGAGTTTGGGCGGTCTCAAGGTCGTCGTGCTGGTAGGCCAGCCCGGCCATACCCACGAGGACCGCTCCCGCGGCCGGACGCTGCGACTGGCCGCTCGGAAGGTCGACCTCCAGTGCCCGCTGATACGTCATTTCCGCCGCGCCGAGGTGTCCTCGTGCGCACTGGATCTGGCCAAGGATTGAGCTCCACAGCACCGCATAGTCGTGGGCGCCGAACGCAAGCCACCGCTCGATGATGGTGGCCACGGTGTGCTCTGCGGCCGCGGCGTAGCCCTGCAACCATCCGGCCACAGCGATGTGAAGTCGAGCAAGGGAATCCAGCATCCATTCGTCCGCCCCGAGATCGGCAAGTGCACGAGTCGCGTGCTCGGTGGCACCGGCTGGATCGCCCCGCAGGTTCGCGATGAATGCCCGGTTGACCGCAATGATGGCCGGCACATTCGCCGACGGGCCGGCCGGCCGACCCACGGACGGCTCATACGGATCGCCGGCAGCGTGTGGGTACGCGCGTTCCGCCGCGTCGAGCAGCTCGCGGGCTGCATCGACCTGGCCCCTGATCGCTGCCAGCCTCGCCCGAGTCAGCAGCAGGCGCGGCTGGGAAGCGACGACATCGACGGGCAGGACCTTGAGCCACCGCTGAAGAGTCGCATCCTCGTTGCGCATCAGCAGCTTGTCGGCATGGCGTTCGACCAGCTGCGCCGCCGTGGCCCCGTCGTCTGCCGCCAGCGCGTGGCTGACCGCCTCGTCGAGGATTCCGTGCTCATCGTGCCAAGCAGCAGCGCTCTGGTGCAGCTGCCGGACTCGCTCCGGCCGCTGTTGCGCCATCCTGGCGCGAAGCAGATCGCCGAACAGCTGGTGGTAGCGCCACCAACCACGGACCTCGTCCAGCGGTACGAGGAACAGGTTCGCACGCTCGATCGCCTCAAGCATCTGCTGGCTGTCCGTCCGGCCGATGGCCTCGTCGCACAGCGGCCCGGACAACGTGCCGAGCACCGACGTCTCGAGCAGGAAGTCCTGCATTTCCGACGACTGGTGCGCAAGAACCTCCTCGGTCAGATAGTCCAGGATGAACCTGTGACTCCCGGAGAACGATGCGACCATGCCGGCTACGTCCGCGCTGCCCCGAAGTGAGAGCGCGGCCAGCTGGAGGCCGGCTGCCCAGCCTTCGGTACGCGTCGCCAGCGTCGCGACGGCGTCATCCGGCAACGCGGAACTCGGTCCGACGAGTCCACGCAACAGGTTCGCGGCCTCCTCCGTGGTGAACCGCAGATCGCCGGCTCGAACCTCGGCGAGCTTGCCGTTCGCCCGCCACCGAGCCAGCGGTATCGGCGGATCCACCCGGCTGGCAACCACCACACTGAGGTCGGGCGGCGCGCTCTCCAGGAAGAACAGAAAAGAATCGTGTACGTGCTCGTTCTCGATCAGATGGTAATCGTCGAGGACGACCATCCGGTCGGCCGGCTCAGCCATCAGCGCGTTTACGACCGTCGTGGCAACAGTGTCGGAGGACGGCCCTGCGCTGCTGAGCAGCGGTTCCACCTGTTCGGCCACACCAGCGCACACCCGGTCGAGGGTGTGTGCGACATGCCGCCAGAACCGGACCGGGTCGTGGTCCCCGGCGTCGACCGAGAGCCAGGCGACGGGCAGCTCAACGCGGCTGATCCAGTCGGCTAGCAGTGCGGTCTTGCCGAACCCCGCAGGTGCGATCACCATCGTCAACCCGCGATCAAGCCCAGCATCAAGCTGAGCGACCAACCGGGGACGTGGCACTAAGCCGGCAGGCGGTCGCGGCACGAAGAGCTTGGTCGCCAGCAGATGGGCAGCTTCGATCGCCGCCGTATCGCCGTAGTCGCCGGTGGCCTCGACCGTAGCGCCGCCCACTGCTCACCGCCGCCCGCACCATCGCCCTACCTGCACCACTCTATGCCGACGGGGTGGTCCTGTCCGGGTACGGCCACCCCGTACGTGACCAACGTCGGCCTATCCCGCGCCTCGGCGCGCCGTGCGATCCGCACAGACAACACATGCGCCGCGCACGCGATTCCGTGCGGTGAGCACTACCTGCCCACCCATGCACGCTGCCAGCGTTGGCGTGAGGCAACGGATTCACGACGCCGCCCGCTGCCAGAGCAGAGAGGACCATGAACGATGACACACCGCAAGGCGATGGCAGCGGGGCGGCTCGGCCGGGCGCGGCGGCGCGTCGGCAACATGATCCGTCCGAACGTGCGAGTCGCTCCACCGCCCGAAGGGGTGATCCTGGACCGGGATGTTGAGGTCGAGGTACGGGACGGCACCACGCTGCGGGTCAACATCTTCCGGCCAGGCGCGCGCGGCGCCTATCCCGTCCTGATGTCCGCCCACCCCTACGGCAAGGACTACCTGCCGAAGCCGACCCGTCGCGGTCACCGGCCGTTTCCGAACCTGCGGGTGCTGCCGCAGTCGACGCCGTTCACGATCTCGGCGTGGACGGGATGGGAAGCACCGGACCCCGCCTACTGGGTTCCACGCGGGTACGTCGTCATCAACGCGGATCTGCGCGGATGGGGACGGTCGGACGGCGTCGGCAACCTGTTCTGGCCGCAGGAGGGCGCCGACTACCACGACCTGATCGAGTGGGCCGCCGTCCAGCCGTGGTCGACCGGTCGGGTCGGGCTGAGCGGTGTCTCGTACCTCGCCGTCTCGCAGTGGGCAGCGGCCGCCACCCGACCGCCGCACCTGTCTGCGATCTGCCCGTGGGAGGGCTTTACCAGCTTGTGGGACGTCGCCCGCCCCGGCGGTGTGCGCGAGGACGGCCTGATGATCGTGTGGACACGTGGTACCCGCCGGTCAAGACCGGACAACCCCGTCGATCTGCGTGCGCAGCAGAAGGCGCGACCGCTGCGTGACGATTGGTGGGCTGCTCGCGATCAGGCGCTCGAGAAGATCGAGGTGCCGGCGCTGGTCTGTGCCAGCTTCTCCGACCACAACCTCCACAGCAAGGGCTCGTTCGACGGCTTCGTCGGCATCGCATCCGCATACAAGTGGCTGTACACGCATCGCGGACCGAAATGGTCCGAGTACTACGGTCCGGATGGCCTTGCGGCGCAGACCCGGTTCTTCGATCACTTCCTCAAAGGAAAGGCCAACGGCCAGCTCGACGTCCCGCCGGTCCGGTTGGAGGTTCGGTCAGACGCTGACTCGGTGACGTCTGTCCGCCACGAGCAGCATTGGCCGCCTGCGGCCACAGTGTGGACCCGTTGGCAGCTTTACCCGGATGGCCGGCTCGACGAGTCAGCAGCGCCAGAAGGTGCCCAATCGTTCCGCACCCGCGGGCACGGCCTCGCATACACCCACCGGTTCAAGGCGGACACCGAGATCGTCGGGCCGATGCGGCTCCGGCTCTCGGTCGACCTGAAACAGGGCGGCGACATGCACCTCTTCGCCGGCGTCCGCAAGATTCGGGACGGCCGCCCGGTGGCATTCGAGAGCGCATACGGCTTCCGCGGCGCACTGGTCACCCACGGCATTCGCAAGGCATCCCACCATGCCACCGGACCAACCGGCGTGCCTCGCGACGATGTCGCTGAACCGCTACAGCCACGGCAGATCGTCCCCGTGGACATCGAGTTGCTGCCGTCGGCCACGCTCTTCCGGGCCGGCGAAGAACTGCAACTGGTGATCAGCGGACGGTGGTTCTACGCCCGTAACCCATTCACCGGGCAGTTCCCCGCGTACTACGAGAAGAGTCCGCGCGGCCGGTGCACCGTTCATTTCGGCCCAGCCGTTGACAGCTATCTCGACGTCCCAATACAGCGGGGCGCGTCCGCGCCGTAAGCAGCGAGCTACGGCCAGCCGCGGCTGGCGGGTTGACCACGTTCAGTGGGCG
>CAZMXH010000174.1:0-7249 GCA_964570165.1 uncultured Actinomycetes bacterium | reverse complement strand
ACGGCGGTGTCCGGACGCCGGATGGCCGAGACGGTGGCCCGCCGCGGCGGCATCGCGGTGCTGCCCCAGGACATCCCGGTCGACGTCGTGACGGACGTCGTGTCCTGGGTGAAGAGGCGGCACACCGTCTACGACACGCCGATCGTGATGTCGCCCACCGCAACGGTGGGGGAGGCGCTGAACCTGCTGCCCAAGCGCAGCCACGGCGGGGCGATCGTGGTCGAGAACGGCACGGCGGTCGGCCTGGTGACCACGGCGGACTGCGTCGACGTGGACCGGTTCACCCAGGTCGGCAGCGTGATGTCCACGGACCTGCTGACGCTGCCGGACGGCATCGGTCCGGAGGCCGCGTACAACCGGCTGCACGACGGCGGGCACCGACTTGCGCCGGTCGTCGACTCGGCAGGAGGCCTGGTTGGCATCCTGACCAGGAAACGAGCGGTGCGGGCCAGCCTGTACCAGCCGGCGCTGGACGCCGCCGGGCGGCTACGGGTGGCGGCAGCGGTTGGGATCAGCATGGACGCCGTCGGCAAGGCCAAGGCCCTGCTGGACGCCGGCGTAGACGTGCTGGTCGTCGATACGGCACACGGTCACCAGGAGCGAATGATCGAGGTGCTGCGTGCGGTGCGCGGCCTCGATCCGGCCGTGCCGGTGGTGGCCGGGAACGTAGTGACGCCTGAGGGCGTCACCGACCTCGTCGAGGCGGGGGCCGACATCGTCAAGGTGGGAGTCGGCCCCGGCGCGATGTGCACCACCAGGATGATGACAGGTGTCGGGCGTCCGCAGTTCTCGGCCGTGGTCGAGTGCGGCCGCCGTGCCCGGGAACTCGGCGTGCACATCTGGGCGGACGGCGGCGTGCGGCATCCCCGCGACGTCGCGTTGGCGCTCGCGGCCGGTGCGTCCAACGTCATGGTGGGCTCCTGGTTCGCCGGCACCTACGAATCCCCCGGTGATGCTCACCAGGATCCCGACGGCAGGCTGTACAAGGAGAGCTACGGCATGGCGTCCTCGCGCGCCGTCCGGCTGCGCACTGCGCGGGACACGCCGTTCGAGCGTGCCCGCAAGGCGATCTTCGAGGAGGGCGTCTCGCGGGCCCGCATGTACATCGACCCGGAACGTCCTGGTGTCGAGGACCTGCTCGACATGATCGTGGCCGGTGTTCGCAGCGCTTGCACCTACGCCGGAGCGGCGACGCTCGAGGAGTTCCACCAGCGTGCGGTGGTCGGCGTCCAGAGCTCGTCCGGCTACGCCGAGGGCATGCCCGTCGACGAGAGCTGGTAACGCCGGCCCACCCACTGAACGTGGTCAATCCGGTGGCCGGCCGGGCTAGAGGCCGCGGAGCACCGCGTGCACGAATTGGACGGCGGCGGAGCCCTCGCCTACGGCGGACGCCACCCGCTTCGTCGACGAGGAGCGTACGTCGCCGACCGCGAACACTCCCGGTCGGCTCGTCTCGAGGAGAAACGGGTCGCGGTCCAGCGACCAGTAGCCCGGCTTCAGCGCTGGACCCGTCACAATGAAGCCGTGCTCGTCACGTACGACTTGGCCCTCGAGCCAGTCGGTACGCGGCCGGGCTCCGATGAACACGAACATTCCGGCCGCATCGAGGTCCTCGATCGCTCCATCTGGTCCGCTCAGCGATACCGACGTCAGTCGGTCCGGTCCACGCACTGCCACGACCCGAGTGCCGGTCCGCGTGACGATCGCCTTAGTCCGCTCGATGCGGTCAACGAGGTAATGGGACATCCGCTCGCCGAGGCTTGCGGCGCGGACCACGACAACGACCTCGGCGGCGCTCTGTGACAGATGGATCGCGGCTTGGCCGGCGGAGTTGGCGCCGCCTATCACCACCACGCGTTCGCCGGCCCAGGCGTCCGGCTCGAACGCGCCAGCGCCGTAGTACACGCCGGCCCCGGTGAGCTCGTCGGCGCCAGCGGCTTCCAGTCGGCGGTACTGGACGCCCGTCGCCAAGATGACCGCGCCGCAGAACAGCCGCCGCCCGTCGTCAAGTTCCAAGGCGTGATGCGGGCTGGCGTCGAGCAGACCTACCGCCCGACGTGGCGACACGACCACCGAGCCGAACCGCCGGGCCTGGGCGAGCGCGCGTCGGGTGAGCTCTGAGCCGGACACACCGCCGGGGAACCCGAGGTAGTTTTCGATACGCGAGCTCAGCCCGGCCTGCCCGCCCGGTGCCTCGGCTTCGATCACCAGTGTGCGCAGCCCTTCGGAACCGCCGTATAGGGCCGCGGCCAAGCCGGCCGGACCGGCGCCGACGACTACGAGGTCGTAGAAGTCAACCTCCGGCCGTCCGGTGAGCCCCAGCCGCTCGGCGACCTCGGCGGGCGTGGGGTCCGCGAGCACCTCACCGTCCTCCAGGAGCAGCAGCGGCAGCGTGCTGCCCGACCGCACCGCGGCGAGCACTGCCTTGGTCTCCGGCCGCTCGACGTCCAGCCAGCGAAACCGCACGAGGTTCTTCGAGAGGTACTCCCGCAGTCGGTGCGATGCCGCGGACCAGCGTTCGCCGATGAGACGCAGCCCTGTCTCGGCAGGAGGACGGTTTGCGTGCCACTCTTCGAGAAGCTCGTCGACAACGGGGTAGAGATGCTCGGTCGGCGGGTCCCACGGCTTCATGATGTAGTGGTCGAGAGAGACCTCGTTGATCGCCGCGATCGCCGCGTCGGTGTCGGCGTAGGCCGTCAGCAACACGGAGCGGAGCAGGGGCTGCAGCCGCTTGGCTGCGGCAAGCAACTCGGTGCCGCTCTGACCGGGCATGCGCTGATCGGCGACAATGACCGCGACCTGGTCGCCGCGGCGCGTCCAATGCTCGAGAAGCTCCATCGCCTCCTCGCCGGATTTAGCGCCGACAACCCGGTAGCTCTGCCCGTACCGGTTCCGGAGATCCGCGACGACGGCTTCGAGCACGGGCGGGTCGTCGTCCACGCTCAGGATCAACGGGAGCCGGGGTCCGGCCGCTTCAGCTGTCATCGGATCTGCTCGTCGGCGGCCGGCCCGGCAGCGAGACCCGGAAGACTGTGGCACCTGGCTGGGACTCCACCATGATCCGGCCACCGTGGACCTCGGTCACGATCTGATGGGTGATGTTCAGACCCAGGCCGGTGCCCTCGCCGGGGGGCTTCGTCGTCACGAACGGGTCAAAGATTTGCCCACGCAGGTCATCGGGGATGCCGTGGCCGTCATCGGCGATCTCCACGACGACGCCGTCGCCGTGCGCTCGCGTCCGTAGGGTGATCCGACCCTCGTCGCGGACGGCGTCTATCGCGTTGTCGATGAGGTTCGTCCAGACCTGGTTGAGCTGCCCGCCGTACGCGTGGATCGGCGCGATGTCATCGGCGTAGTCACGGACGACCTCGACGCCTGGCGGCAGCTTGTGGGACATGATGGCCAGCGTAGAATCGAGCGCCGCATGCACGTCGACGTCCTGCTGAGGAGCACGGTCGAGGTACGTGTAGCCGCGCAGCGCGGCGGTCAACTCAGCGATCCGGCCGATACTCGTCGTCGCCTGCTGCACTGAGTCGGTGAGGGTTGATCGGACGCAGAACCAGGCGACGGCGACGTCCGCGCCGTCGGGGATCTCCGCAACGACGCTGGCGAGGTTCTCCGCGGTGACTCCGGCTGCGACAAGGACATCAGCCCGCGACCACGAGTCGGTAACACCGAAGCGGCGCAGTAGCTGCTCGATGGCCCCTGTCCAGCTCTCCCGTTCCACCGCGGTCGCGGGTGGATCGCCTACGCGCAGTCCGTCGAGCGCTGCCACGATGCGGTCCGCGTCCGGCCGCCGCACCAGCGTGGCCAGCACACCGTCGGCTTCCTCCAGCGCCTCCCCGAGGCGGCGGGCGCTGCTGAGCGCTGCAGACGCGGGGTTGTTGAGCTCGTGGCCGAGTCCCGCGCTGAGTCGTCCCAGCGTGGCCAGCCGCTCTTGTTGGCGGAGCGCGAGTTCCTGGCGAAGGTAATCCTGCTCCACCCGGCGGAGCCGGGCCTGCTCCAGCGCGGTCCGCAACCGGACGCTGAGGATGACCGGGTCGAACGGCTTCGGCAGGCAGTCGACGGCGCCGAGCTCGATCGCGCGCGCCACGTCCTCGGTTGCCTCGACCGCGGAGATGACGAGTACCGGGATGGTGCGCGTCTCGGGGTCACTCTTCAGCTCCCGCAGGACGTCGAACCCGTCCATCTCCGGCATCAGCAAGTCGAGGAGCACCATGTCGATCCGCTCTTCGGCGAGGACGGCGAGCGCCTCCCTGCCGTTCTCAGCCTGGAGCACGCGATGGCCTTCCCGCTCCACACCCTTGGCGAGGGCAAGCCGGTTGACGAGCGTGTCCTCCACGACAAGGACTGTGGCGTCACCAGTCATCGAGTGTCTCCAATGCTCGTACGGCCGTCCGGACCTCGCCGTCGAGCTCCTCGACCAGCTCGGTGACGGCATCCGTGTCCTCCTCCAGCGCAGCCGCCTCCAGCCGGGCCGCGCATTCTGACAGCGCGACGGCGCCGACGTTTGCGGCGCTCGACTTCAGGCTGTGCGAGTGCAGGCGCACGTCGGCCAGTGCTTGCGGAGCGTTCTCCTTGATGCGTTCGAGGAGAACGGCCGCCTCAGTGCGGAACTCGGTGAGTAACGCCGCCACGAACGAGCGGTCGCCGGTGAGATCCTGCAGTCGCTCGAGCGCCGCACGGTCGATCACGTCCTCCGATCGATCGGACGCACCGGAAGGAGTTGCGGCGTCGGGCTGCTCAGGCATGGAGCGGCCGCCGTCACCCGCGCCGCCGACGGCGCTCGCCGCAGTCTCGAGTGCGGCGATGAGCTCATGCGGTCGTATCGGCTTGCTGAGGTATGCGTCCATCCCGGCCTCGCGGCAGTTCAACCGATCTTCCCGGGTCGCGTTGGCGGTCACCGCGATGATCCACGGTTGCGCGCTATCTGCGGCTCGGATCCGGCGCGCGGCCTCGAGACCGTCGACCAAGGGCATCTGAATGTCCATCAGCACGACGTCAACTGGTCGTTCAGTCACGGCCTCGACAGCGGCCGCACCGTCGTCCACGACGACGGGCTCGTAGCCCAGGCGCTCGAGCAGCTTGACGACGAGGCGCTGGTTGGTCGGGTTGTCCTCAGCGACCAGGATCGACAACGGGTGCTCGCGGGCGAACGCCGGATCAACGGTGTGGACAGTCCCAGCTGCGGCTTGCCGTGCAGTCCCGTGGAGGACCGTGACGAGTACATCATGCAGCGACGATTGCTTGACCGGCTTCGTCAGCACGGCATCGAAACCCGCCAGCTCACGATCCGTCAGTCGCTCTCGGGTGCCGAACTTCGCCAACAGGACGAAGCGGGCGGAAGCGGCGCGCGGATGGCGGGCAAGGTGGCGCGCGACGTCGACGCCATCGGCGCTTCCGAGTTTGTGGTCGACCAGAATCACGTCGTAGAGATCGCCGTCGGTGAGGGCTTCGGCTGCTTCGTCGCCGCTCGCCACCACCGCACGGCGCGTCCCCCAGGAGGCGAGCAGACCGTCGATCAGCTCGCGGTCGGTGGCGTCGTCGTCGATCACGAGCACGGCTCGACCGGCCAGCGTGTCGTCGGTGGACGGGCCCGCCGGCGCACCGGCTGCCGTGGCGGGGAGAACGAGCGTGAAGCGTGAGCCGACCCCGACCTCGCTCTCGACGTCGATGCGCCCACCGAGCAACCGGGCGATCCGGGCGCTGATCGCCAGGCCAAGTCCGGTGCCGCCAAACCTCCGGTTGGCCGCGGTCTCGACCTGGCTGAACGACTCGAACAGCTTGCTTCGGGCCTCGTCGGGAATGCCGATACCAGTGTCTCGGACCTCGAAGTGCACCGAGCCGTGATCCGTGTCGACGACTGATACCAGAAGCCGGACGTCGCCTTCCGGTGTGAACTTGACGGCGTTCGTGAGCAGGTTGACGAGCACCTGCCGGATACGGTCGTGATCGCTGTAAATGGTCGCCGGCACGACGTCGGTCACGTTGTAGAGCAGGTCCAGGCTGGAACGCGCGGCCAGCGGCGCGATGACGTCGAGCGTGCTCTCGACGAGAGCCCGCACGTCGACCGGCTCCCGACGGACGTCGAGCCGACCTGCTTCGATCTTGGAGAAGTCGAGTACGTCGTTGATGATGCTCAGCAATAGCTCGGCGCTGCTGCGGACGGCCGTGACGTACTCGGCCTGTTCCGCCGTCAGATCGGTGGTCTCGAGCAGCCCGCTCATCCCGATCACCGCATTCATCGGCGTGCGGATCTCGTGGCTCATGTTGGCGAGGAAGTCGCTCTTGGCCTGTGTCGCGGCCTCCGCCTCCAACCGGGCGGCGCGCTCCGCCGCAACCAGGTCGGCGCGCTGCGAGGCGAATCGGGCGGCGACGAGCCACGCCATGCCCGTGACGCCGATGATGTTCATGAAGAAGAACGTGGCGATCCACCCGTCGCCTGCTCCGTGGGCCCACTCGGAGACGCGGTGCTCGGCGAGTGCGGCGACCAGCGCTAATCCGGCGTATCCCGAGAACCAGGCAAGCGCATGGCGGGTGCCGTACGCGAGCAGCGCTCCCACGGGAGCGATGAGGGACCAGATCATGACCGCACCCGAGGCCTGGAACCCGCCCATATGGATCATCAACAGCCACGGGATCAGCAAACTGAGCAGTAGCTGAAGGTCGAGCGCGCGACGCCATCCACGGCTCTGGTACAGCCAGAGGTTCGCCGCCGCGAGGACTGTGTATCCCCACGGCCAGACGGCGATCGCCGGGATCCCGGCGAGCACGTAGATGCCGCCCCAGATCGCTCCGGCGACGGCCATCGGCACGACGGCGAGCCGGTCGGCGCGAAATTGGACCGGCATGGCGGGTGGAGGCCGCTCTGGTGTCGTCACTCAGCCACGTCTCCTCACTCTCGCCGACAGTATCGCCTGGCGACGACGGTGCCGTCGGCACGTAGCTGGGTCGTCGTCCGACTCGTTGCCGCTCGCCATCGGAAGTCCGGTGCGACTGAGCGGCCTGACGTGCGTAGACTTCCCCAACGTGACCCCCACGACGCGTCAAACCGCGACTGACCTGCCCACTGCCTACACGCCGGCACAGGTCGAGGCGCCGCTGTACGAGCGGTGGGTGAAGCGCAGGTACTTCGAGGCGGACGACTTCTCGGACAAGCCGCCGTACTGCATCGTGATCCCGCCGCCGAACGTGACCGGATCGCTGCACCTCGGCCACGCCTTCGAGCACACGCTGATCGACACGCTGG
>CAZMXH010000173.1:0-7278 GCA_964570165.1 uncultured Actinomycetes bacterium | reverse complement strand
CGGTGTAGGTCGACACGCCGATGCCGAGTTGGACGGTGTCGCCCCGCTCGCGCCGCTCGGCCTGCTCGCGGCGTAGCTCGTCGTACCCGAAATGCCGCATCGCCAGGTCAGTGGCGGCCTCGTAGTTGCCGGAGTCGTAGGTCAGACCGGTGATCGTGTCGTACGGGAACTCGTCGTGACTGATCCAGTTCTTGCGGCGCAGCTCCAACGGGTCCATGCCGAGCTCCGCGGCGAGGTCGTCGACCAGCCGATCGATGGCAAACGTGGCCTCCGGCCGGCCCGCGCCGCGGTACGCGTCGGTGGGGGTCTTCGTGGTGAACACGCCGGTGATCGTCAGCGCGTGCGCGTCGAGCTTGTAGATCCCCGGGTACATGAAGGCGCCGAGCATCGGCGTGCCGGTGGTGACCAGCTGCAGGTACGCGCCCAGGTCGGCCGTGATGTCGGCCTTGTAGCCCAGGATCCGGCCGTCCCTGGTCGCCGCGATCTCCAGGTTCTGCACGTGGTCGCGGCCGTGGATGGTCGCCTGGTAGGCCTCGCTCCTGGTCTCCGTCCACTTGATCGGTTTGCCCAGGCGCTGCGCCAGGACGACGGCCAGCGGCTCCTCGGCGTAGATGTTGAGCTTCGATCCGAACCCGCCGCCGACGTCCGGTGCGATCACGCGGATCTTCTGCTCCGGCACGCCGGTGATGATCGCGAGCTGTACCCGCAGGATGTGAGGGATCTGTGTGGCCGAGTGAACGATGTAGCCGCCCGTGGTCGGATCGAGCTGCGCGACGACGGTGCGCGGTTCGATGGCGTTGGGGATCAGCCGCTGGTTGATGTAGCGCCGGCGAACGACCACATCCGCCTTGCCGAAGACCTCGTCCACGTTGCCGCTGTCCCAGTGGTACTGGTAGCAGCGGTTGGTGCCGGCGTCCTCATGGACCAGCACCTCGTCGCGCAGCGCCGCCTCGACGTCCGTCACCGCGGGCAGCGGATCGTAACTGACGTCGACGTAGTCGGCGGCATCCGCGGCCGCGGCCCTGCTCGTCGCGACGACCACGGCAACGCCGTCGCCGACGTACCGCACCTTGTCCTGGGCGAGGGGCCAGTGGGGCGGCTCCTTCACCTCCGGCGTCACGGCCCACACGCTGGGCAGCGACGTTTTCCAGGCGTCGGCGAGGTCGGCGCCGCTGAACGCGGCCACCACTCCGGGCTGCTCCTTCGCAGCCGAGAGGTCGACGTTGGTGATTCGCGCGTGGGCGACGGGGCTTCGCACCACGGTCATGTACAGCATGCCGGGCACCTGGATGTTGTCCGACCAGTTCGCCCGACCGGTCACCAGCCGGGCGTCCTCCTTGCGCAGCCGGACCTCGCCGACGTTCCTGGCGGGTGCCGCTTCGGCCGTCGTCATGCCGATACCTCCTCTCCGCGGAGTTCGGCGGCCGCCGTCCGGACCGCTTTGACGATGTTGACGTAGCCCGTGCACCGGCAGAGGTTGCCTTCGAGCCCGTGCCGGATCTCCTCTTCCGTCGGATCCGGGTTGCGGTTGAGCAGGTCGACCGAGGCCATGATCATCCCGGCGGTGCAGTAGCCGCACTGGAGCCCGTGCTCGGTGTGGAAGGCCCGTTGCACCGCGTGCCAACCCGCGGTGGGATCCCCGTCGCCCGTCGGCCCGGCAAGCCCTTCGATCGTCGTGACCTCCGAGCCGTCGGCCTGGACGGCCAGTACCGTACAGCTCTTCACACTGTCACCGTCGAGTAGGACGGTGCACGCACCACAGTTCGAGGTGTCGCAACCCACGACGGTGCCTGTCTTGCCGACTCGTTCCCGGAGATACTGGACGAGCAACATTCTCGGCTCGACGTCGTCCTCGTGCCGGACGCCGTCCACGCTGACGTTGATCCTTGGCACTTGCCCTCCTTTTCCTCGGTCATACGTCGATTGGAGGGACGGCGTACCCGCCGGAGCCCTCCGGCCACGGAGCATCAGGGGAAAGAGGCGGGCTCTCTCGCCGGTCGGCCGCGACCGGCAACGGGCCAGGCCCGGATGCGCTGGCTACACCACACCGACCGCGCATCGGCCCATGTCCCTTCGTGGGGGTCATGCCTCGCACACAACCCTAGGCCGCATCGCCGATCAGCGGAAGATACTTGGCGTAGTGGCAACCTCCAGGCCAGGGGCGCCCGCCGCTGCCACGCGCCGCGGTCGCGGCCAGCTAGCCTGCATGTAAAACAAAGGGGCACATGAGCAGGAGCCCTTGCAATGTCCGGAAACCGACCCGATGACTACGCGCCCGGTGGACCGGAGGACCGCGAGGTAGACAATCTCGAGCGCCAGATCGACCTCTCACTCCGCCGGGCGGACGACGCCACCCGGCAGCTGACCGTGGTCCGGCGTCGCCCGCGGTGGCTTATCGGGTACGCGGTAGTGATCACGCTTGCACTGCTCGCTGTCTGCGGGCTGGCGGCCTACCTCTGGTACGCCGCAGACGAGTGGCGCACGGAGGCCGAGCGGCGGGAGACGATGGCTACCGATCTCGCCGGCCAGCGTGACGAGCTTGCCGCGGAGCTGGACCAGGCGCAGCGTGACCTGCGAGCGACCGAGGAACAGCTGCTCGGAGTTCAGCAGCGGCTGCTCGAGCTCGCGGAGGAGAGAGCCCAGACCGGAGACGAACTCGAGCTCACCAGGCTGGTGACCCAAGACGTGGCGAGGGTCGCCGCCGAGCTGCGCAGCTGTGTGCAGGGCCAGGACGCCCTCATCGGGGTGCTGGAGCAGCCAGAGTTGTACGACCCGGAGGCTGTGGCCCAGGTCGTGGAGGAGGTTCGCACGGCCTGTGACCAGGCACTGCAGCGCAGCGAGGAGCTCCAGCAGCGGCTGGGCGGACAGTGATGCGGCGCACCACTGGCACGCCGCTGCGCCGCCTGCCTGCCGCGGCGACCGCGGTGCTGCTGCTCAGCGGCTGCGGATCGGTCCCGGAGTTGCCGCCGCTGCCCGAGCCGCTCGTCATCAGCGAAACGCCGGTCCTGCCTACCCCCACGCCCGGGGAGACGAGCCTCTCGCCGGACGGCTTCCGCACGGCCGAGCGGGTCGCCGTCCGCATCCGGAATGTCGGCTGCGACTCCGTGAGCACCGGCAGCGGCTTCGCTGTGTCCGAGGACCGGCTGATCACGAACCGGCACGTCGTGGCTGGAGCGACGACGTTGCAGGTGAGTACGTACGACGGCCAGGACCTGCTGGTCGAGGCCACGGGATCGGTCGTCTTCGCGGACCTGGCGATCGTCCAGACCGACTCCGAGCTACCGGTTGCCGCCCCGCTGGCCGACGCCGACCCCGAGGTGGGCGACGAGGTGGAGATCATCGGCTACCCAGGCGGCGGACGGCTGACGTCCAGCAGGGGAACGGTCCTCGAGTACCGGGACGACCCGCTCAACGCCAACGCGGGCGAGGTGATCGTCAGTTCCGCGAGGGCGCTGCCTGGATCGTCGGGCAGCCCGATGTACGACACCGACGGCCGCCTCGTCGGCGTGGTTTACGCCGCGACGCCGGACGGCGAGCACTCGCTCGCGGTGCCCGTTTCCGCGGTGCGGGAGTTGCTGGCCGAGGCGACCTTCGAGTCGGAAGCGCCCTCCTGCGAGTAGCCGCACGGATGCGGCGGTTTCGGCTACGCCGCGAGCTTCGCGTCACAATGGGGTTGTGAGCGAACGGCGCGGCGACCCATCCGAGCGGCCCATGCGGCCGCTGCTCGCCGGCACGCTGCCCGACCTTCCGGGCGAACCGGACCCGGCGGACAGGGTGGCGGCCGCCCACGCCACGGCCGCCGCGGTGCTGCGCGTCGGACGCGGCGACCACGTGGACCCGGAGCGCACGCGGCGCCTGATCGGACTCGCCGACGATGTCGGTCTCGACGAGATCGCCGAACTGTGGTGCGACGCGGGACCGGACACCTTGCCGGGCACCCTCTGGTCGCTGTACCTGCTGCGGACCTGGGTCCACCGCAACGGGGTGGAGGCCGCCAGGTTGTTCGCGGCCGGGTACCGGGCGGCCGAGGTGCCCACCGTGGTGGCCGGTGTGGCCGAGCCGCCCGGACCACGCGAGGTGGCGGACCTGGGGGACGCGGTCTTGACCAGCGCCTTCGACGGGGACTTCGCCGTCGCGCTGGAGCGCGCGGCCGCATTCTGCCGGGTGATCGCGGCCGGTCGGGCGTACGTGGCCGACGACGCGGACGAGTACGAGGGCGGTCGACAGACTCGGCTCGCCCAGGGCAACCTCCGGATGGCGGAGGAACTCGAGCGCTCCGCTGCGCTGTGGCGCCACGACCAGCTGTCGTGACGTTCGATCACGTTCAGCAGGGTCACCCCTGCCGCACGAGGGCTGCGTGCCTGTCGCAGCGTGGCTGTGCCTCGTGAAGCTGATCGAACCGTCACGACTTTGGGGGTGACACGGCGCTCCAGTACCGTGGGTAAGTGGCGACAGCCCCACGGGGTTCTCGCTGGGCGTCGGGCCGCGGTAACCCCGGGTCCCACCTTTAGCCGCTGCGAGCGGCCGTTGCGCCGAGAGGCGTTCCCGGGCCGGCGTCCCTTAAGTGGTGCGCGGCCCCTGGTCGGATCACGGCCAGGGGCACGCAGCCTCAGTCCCAGCCGAGGTCGTGCAGCCGGTGATCGTCGATGCCGAAGTGATGCGCGATCTCGTGCACGACGGTGACCCGGATCTCATCCACCACGTCCTCGTAGCTGTCGCACACCTGCAAAATCGGCCGCCGGAACAGGCGGATGGTGTCGGGGAGCACCCCCGTGTACCACTCACCCCGCTCGGTCAGCGGCGTTCCCTCGTACAGCCCGAGCAGGTCCGGAGCGTCCTCCGGTGCGTCGTCCTCGACGAGCACCACGCAGTTGTCGACCATCTTGGCCAGCCCGGGAGGAATGCTGTCCAGTGCCTCGGAGACCAGCTCATCGAACTCTTCGGCGGTGAGATCCACCATGGCTCCCAGTCTGCCGAGTGAGAAGTCCCCAACCGGCGGTGTGCTACGAACGATGCATGAGTCAGGTCCCGGCCAGCGACAGCGCCGAGCCTCTCACGCGCCTGAAGCGTTCTGAGCTTCTGCGTAAGGTCGCGCCGTGGGTGGCCATGGTCCTCGCCGGACTGGCCGGCGCGTGGCTCGCCCTGCTCGTCGCCGGCACCACGCACTCCTCTGTGGGCCCGCTCGAGGTCGACGTCGATGTCGCACCCTCGTGGAAGGGCCAGACCGTCGTCCAGGTGGACCCCCTCGGCACTCTCGAGTTCGACACGCACACCGCCCCGGTTCAGGTAGACCTCGCCGTCCGGGCCATTGACATCAACGCCGTCCAGCACATCGTCAGCAACCCCGCCGCGCTGGACAACCTCGAACAGCAACTGGTCGGCGACCTTACCGATGCGCTGACGGCGGCAACCGCCCGCAGCGCGCTGGTCGCCGTCGTCGGTGCGGTGATCGCAGGTGGTCTCGTGCTGCGCTCTTTGCGCCGGGCGTTGCTGGCAGGAGCCGTCGCGATCTCAGCGGTCGGGCTCTCGTACGGTCTCACGTGGGCGACCTTTGACCGGCACGCGGTGCAAGAACCGCGGTACACGGGTCTGATCGCCCTGGCTCCGCAGGTGATCGGCAGCGCCGAGGACATCGCCACCGACTTCGACGCCTACGCCAACCAACTGGCCTCGCTCGTGACCAACGTCACACGGATCTACGACACGACCCTCTCGTTGCCCACGTGGCAACCCACGGACGACACCATCCGCGTGCTCCACGTCTCCGACCTGCATCTGAACCCCACCGCGTGGGGGATCATCAACGCCGTGGCCGAACAGTTCGAGGTTGACGTGATCGTGGACAGCGGCGACATCGCCGACCACGGCACTGCGGCGGAGTCCTTCTACGTCGGCGCGATCAGCACGCTCGACCGGCCGTACCTCTACGTCAAGGGAAACCACGACTCGGTCCTCACCCAGGCTGCCGTCGCGGAGGAGCCGAACGCCATCGTCCTCGAAGGCCAACCGGTCAGCGTGGCAGGACTGCGCTTCCTCGGCGCCGCCGACCCACGGTTCACGCCCGACCAGCAGACGCGCGGCACGGCCGACGAGGACCTGCGGCAGGCGACCACCGAGCTCGCGGAGCAGGCCCGGCAGCTTCCCGTGCGGCCGGACGTCCTCGTCTTCCACGACCCGACGAACGCCGAGCTTTTCGAGGACACCGCACCCCTTGTGCTGTCAGGGCACGCGCACCGGCGCAGGGACATCGTCCTCGACGACGGGACCAGGGTGTTCGTGCAGGGATCCACTGGCGGTGCCGGGCTGCGCGGTCTTGAAGGCGAAGAGCCCACGCCGGTGATGCTCTCCGTCCTCTACTTCAACCCCACCACGAAGGAGCTCATCGCACGGGACGACATCACCCTGGGCGGGCTCGGCTTGTCGAGCGCGGAGATCCACCGCACACAGTTCGAAGAAGGACAGCCCGGCGATTCCGATGGCACGGTCCAGGAAACCGAGCCGCCGGCAGACCAGGACGAGGAGGCGGTGCCTCCAGCCAGTCCGGGAACCACGCCGTTGCCGACGCCGGCCCCGACGCCCACCGGGACGCCGTGAGGAGGCGCGCACCCGCTGCAACTCCACGGGGTCAACCTCGATAGCCAGGCGTACTTCATCACAGGCGAAATCGCAACCGGGACACCCCCGGCCACGCGGGCATCTCCAGATGAGTCAACGACTCGCCCTACGCGGGCATCCTGGATGAGTCAACGCGTGGTTTGGTGAACGAGGCGCGCAGGGCCTATCCTTGTGCGGTCCCCGACGGCGACGAGCCAAGGGTCAGCCGTCTCGGCCCGGCCCCCATCGTCTAGCGGCCTAGGACTCCGCCCTTTCAAGGCGGCAGCGCGGGTTCGAATCCCGTTGGGGGCACCAACGCACGCGGTCGTCTCGAGGGCTCGACGCGTGAACTCACGTGAACGTCAGGTCCGCCCAGCGCACGAAGTCGTCACCGGTGCCGACCCACATCACCTGGCCCCAGTCCCCCGACTCCTGCTTGACGGTCGCGAGTGGGGTGAACTTGATCGACGCGCCCTCGGCGGGCGTGATCGCGCTCAACGCCGCCCACGGCACAGCGAGTTCCATCGTGTAGCCGTCGCTGCGCAACGTCGACGCGATGCGCGCACCGTCGATCGGCACGATCGAACCGCCACCGGAGCCACGCGTGCGCAGATAGATCAGCGGCGAGCCCGACGGCGAACTCGGCGAGACCATCACGGTGTAGTCGGACACGACGTCGGATGC
>CAZMXH010000172.1:0-7290 GCA_964570165.1 uncultured Actinomycetes bacterium | reverse complement strand
GACCGCTCGTCGAGGCCGGGCGGCTGTTCGCGGCGGTACCGCCGCTGCATCGCGTCGAGCTGACCAACCCGCGCAAGGGCCAGGACAAGTACCTGTACACCTACACCGACGCCGAGTTGCAGCGCGTGCTGCGCGACCTGGACAGAAGGGGCGTCCGCTACAAGAACCCGCCGCAGCGCTACAAAGGGCTCGGCGAGATGGATCCCGATCAGCTCGCTGAGACCACGATGGACCCCCGGCAGCGGCGGCTACGCCGGATCACGATCGACCGCGCCGAGGCAGCCGAGGAGGTCTTCGAGCTGCTGATGGGCAACGAGGTCGGCCCGCGCCGCGAGGCGATCGTCGCAGGAGCCGCGGAGATCAACCGAGAGCGCATCGACGCCTGAGTCGTCAGCGCGTGGGCACGACCGCCCTGTCCGTCGAGAACAACCGGTGCTCGACCTGGTCGAGGCTGTGCCTGATGGCGCCGAGCGCCACCGAGTCCGGCCCAAGCGTCGACATCCGTAGGTCCGGCAGCCGCAGGCAGTGCGGCCTCAGGTGCTCGGCGATGGCGGGCAGGATGAGGTCGCCTGCCGCCGCGATCCCGCCGCCGATGACCAGGCACCGGGGGTTGAGCGCCAGCGTGAGCGCGGCAAGCCCCGGCGCCAGGGCAGCGGCGTAGGTATCTAGCTCACGGCGGGCGGCGGTGTCGCCGGCGATCGCCCGGTTGATCGTGCTCGCGGCCGCCTCGCCGGCCTCCGTGCGCTCGGCGCCGGTGTAGCTCAGGGTCTGCTCGCTCAGCCTGGACCAGCCGAGTTCGGGTAGCCACCCGATCTCGCCCGCGGCGCCGTCCGCACCCCGGTAGAGCTTGCCGTCGATGAGGACCCCGGCCTTGCTCCGCCGACCGGTGAGTACCCAGACCATGCTGTCGACATCGCGCGCGACGCCACACCAGCGTTCGGCGATGGCAGACAGGTTGATGTCGTTCTCGACCTGCACCGGACCAGGCAGCCCGTCCGCAAGCGCGGCGGCGAGGGAGAACTCCGACCACTCCGGGATGACATGGCACAACGACACGTACTCCGAGCCCTCCACGAGACCTGGGGTCCCGGCAGTGGAGGCCCAGATCTCGTCTGGACCGACCCCGGCCTGCGACCGGACGCTCTCGGCCGCCCGGAAGACGGCGGCGAGCCGCTGCGACCGGCCGGCGGTGCGGGAGACGGAGAGCTCGCTGCGCGCTCGTACGGTGCCTCGCAGGTCCGCGAGCAGCACCGTCACCCGGCGAACGCCGATGTCCATGCCGAGCACATAGCCGGCCTCGGCCCGGAACTGGAAGCTGCGCGCGGGCCGACCGACCGACCGGACGTCCGGGCTCGGCGGCAGCTCCACCGCCAGACCCTCGTTGACCAGCCGTTCGACGGCCGCCTCGGCGGTCTTTCGCGCCAGTCCTGTGGCAGCGACGATGTTGGTCAGGGTCATTGGCACGCCGTCGTGCAGTGCCCGAAGGGTGGCCACGGCATTGATCTCACGCAGCAGTGCGGGATCAGCGCCGCGCCGCGGCATCTGGTTCACCCGTGCACCTCCCTGCCCTGGCAGCACCATAGATGATCGCAGGTGACCCGCCTTGACAAATATTTTAGAGAATACCAATATTAAGTCCCCTATGGACAGCGCAGCACGCCCAGTGACCATCGCTGTCGTGGGTGCGGGCAACAGGGGAGCGACGTACGCCCGGCACGCCGTCGCTGGTGGCGCGGCCACGGTCGTCGCGGTGGCCGAACCCGATCCCAAACGGCGCGAGGCTTTCAGTCGGGAGCACGGCATCCCAGCCGACCGGGTGTACGGGCGGTGGGAGGATCTCGCGGCGGCCCCGCGGCTGGCCGATGCGGTGGTGATCGCGACCCAGGACGCCATGCACGTCGAGCCTGCGGTGGCGATGGCCGGGCTCGGCTACCAGATCCTGCTCGAGAAGCCGATGGCGGCCACTGAGGAAGGTGCTCGCAAGATCGTGGAGGCCGCGCGGTCGGCGGGTGTGCTTCTGGCGGTGTGTCACGTGCTCCGTTACGCGCCGTACACCATGTCGCTGCGGAGCCTGATCGATCGCGGCGCGGTAGGGGAGATCGTCTCGGTCGAGCACCTTGAACCCGTTGGCTGGTGGCACCACGCGCATTCGTACGTTCGCGGCAGTTGGCGCCGCGAGGCGGAGTCGTCGCCGATGCTGCTCGCCAAGTCCGTGCATGATCTCGACTGGCTCAACCACATCGTCGGCCGGTCCGCACGCCGGGTCTCGTCGTTCGGCGGGCTGTACCACTTCCGCCCCGAGCAGCGGCCGGCGGGCGCCGGCGACAACTGTCTGGACTGCGCGATCGAGCCGGACTGCCCGTACTCCGCCCGTCGGCTCTACCTGTCGTGCCTGGGTGACCCGGAACTGGAGGAGTGGCCGCTGTCCACGGTGACCGATGCCAGGACACCGGCGGGCGTGCTGGACGCGTTGCGCACCGGACCGTACGGCCGCTGCGTGTACGCCGCGGACAACGACGTGGTCGACCACCAGGTCGTGTCGGTCGAGTACGACCAAGGCGTGACGGCATCGTTCACGATGACGGCGTTCACCCCGATGATGTTCCGCCACACGCGGATCTTCGGAACCCACGGATTCCTCGAGTGCAACGGCAAGAAGATCACCGGCCTGGACTTCCGGACCCAGGAGAAGTACGTGATCAACACCGATGCCGGCGCGGGCCGCCACGGCGGCGGCGACTGGGGCCTGGTGCAGGCCTTCGTCCGCGCGGTGGCAGGCGGTGCGGCCTCCGCCGGCTTGGCTCCCCCCGAGGAGAGCCTTGCGGCACACCAGCTCGTCTGGGCGGCCGAGCGAGCCCGAAACAGCGGCACGGTCGTCTCCGTCGATGGCACAGGCAACGGCAGAACCGACGACAGTCACTGATCAGGAGTTGTGATGAATGCGATGAAGCGGACGACGAATCATGCCCGGATCCCTGCGACGGCGGCCGTCGTCGCGCTTGCGGCGGCCGCGTGCTCGGGAGGGACGCCGGAGGCCGAGGCTGGAGGCGAGCTGGTGTGGCCGGTGCCCGCCCCACAGGAGGGCAACTCCCAAGCCACCGTCGACCGGTGGAACGAGCAGAACCCGGACACGCCGGTGCGGCTGGAGCTGCTGCCGGAGGCCGCCGACGAGCAGCGGCAGCAGTTGTCGCTGGAGCTCGACGCGGAGGGATCCGGCTTCGACATCCTGGGCATGGACGTGATCTGGACCGGTGAGTTCGCCGAGAACGGCTGGCTCGAGCCGCTGGACGACCTGCGAGGCGAACTCGACGGCGCACTGCTCGAGGGCGCCATGGATTCCGCGACGTGGGACGGCGAGCTGTGGGCCGTGCCGTACATCAGCGGCGCGGGGTTCCTCTACTACCGCAGCGACCTCGTGGACACGCCGCCCACCACGTGGCCGGAGCTCATGGAGGTGGGCTTGGAGGTCGCCGAGGAGGAGGGCGACATCGCCCCGTTCGTCGGCCAGGGAGCGCAGTACGAGGGCATGGTGGTCAACTACCTGGAGTACCTGTGGAGCGCCGGCGGCGACCTGTTCAACGAGGACATGTCGGAGGTCGTCTTCGGAAGCGGCGATGCGGCGCTGACCGCCCTGGAGTTCATGTCGGAGGGCCTGGAGAGCGGGTTCTACGCGCCCGGATACAACACCATGGCCGAGGAGGACGCGCGCGTCGAGTTCCAGTCGGGCAACGCGGTGTTCATGCGGAACTGGCCGTACGCCTACCCGCTGATGATGGATGAGGCGGAGAGCGACGTCGCCGGACAGTTCGACATCGCGCCGATGCCGACCTTCACCGGCCAGGACACGATCTCAGCGGTCGGCGGGCTGAACCTAGGAGTCAGCGCGTTCTCGGAGAACAAGGAAGCGGCCAAGGAGTTCGCGCTGTTCGCCGCCACCGACTCGGAGGCCCAGCTTGAGGTGGCGACCGAGTTCAGCCAGCTGCCGGTGCTGGCCTCGGCATACGACCAGCTGACCGACGACCCGGTGTTCGCCGTGCTCGCCGACGTCGTGCCGCACGCACGGCCCCGTCCTCCGGTGCCGGAGTGGAACGAGATCAGCGTGACCATGCAGCAGGAGATCTTCGCCGCGTACAACGGCGAGAAGGACCCGCAGGCGGCCATCGATGCGGTGCGTTCGATGCTCGAGGGTGTGGTCGATTAGGCGGCAACCCCGCCACCTGGAGTTGCAGCGATGTCCACCGGGTTGAACGACCGGCCGGTTCCCCGGGCGCACGACGCGTCCGGGGAGCCGCCGGGCACTCGCGGCAAGCTGTCGTCGCGCGGGCTGGCCCGGCTGTTCCTCGCGCCTTCGGTGACGACGATGCTGCTCGTCGCGCTGTTCCCGGTTCTGTTCGCGGTCGTGCTCAGCCTGTTCACCTTCACGAGGAGGACCAACGAAGGCTTCGGCGGGCTGGCGAACTACGCGGAGGCCCTGACCTCGGCGCGGTTCTGGGAGTCGATCCAGGCGACGCTCGTGTTCACCGTCACGTCGGTCAGCGCGGAGTTCGTCATCGGGATGATCTTCGCGCTGATCATGTACGAGGCCGCCCGCGGCCGAGGCATCACCCGCGCCACGATCTTGATCCCGTGGGTGATCCCCACAGTGATCGCCGGGCAGATGTGGTTCTTCATGTTCAACGTGACGCCGGGCTTCGTGAACAGCCTTCTCGGCATTGGGGACTTCAACTGGCTGGGGCAGAACGGCTGGGCGATGTTCACGATCGTATTCGCCGACGTCTGGAAGACGGCACCATTCGTGGCCCTGCTGTTGCTCGCCGGGCTTCAGATCATCGATCCGGGGCTGTACGACGCCGCGAAGGTCGACGGCGCGTCGGCATGGCGGCGGTTCTGGCACATCACCCTGCCGCTGCTGAAGCCGGCCATCCTGGTCGCCCTGTTGTTCCGGACGGTCGACGCGCTGCGCGTGTTCGACCTGCCCCAGGTGATGACCCAGGGCGCCTTCGGCACGGAGACGGTGTCGGTGATCGTGCACCGGTTTGTGGTGCAGACTCCCGATCCCGGGTACGGGTCGGCGCTGTCGACGCTGACGTTCCTCCTGGTGTTCGGGCTTGGACTGATCTTCGTCCGGCTCATTGGCCGCGACCTGGTGCTGAGCGCGCAGGAGGCCCGGTGATGTCCGATGTGGTTTCCGACGCTGTGACCGTGGCGCGTGGCCGCAGGCTAGGCACGGCGGTCAACCGCTGGCGCCGGCCGGCGCTGCTCACCGTCATCTTCCTGTGGTGCCTCTTTCCGTTCGGCTGGCTCATCAATACCAGCCTGAAGATCGGCGACCGGGCCCTCACGAGCCCGAGCTTGACCCAGGGTCCGTTCGGCTTCGACAACTATCTGAGCGTCATGCAGGAGGGCTTCGGCTACAACCTGCGCAACTCGGTGATCGTCGCCGGCACGACGACGCTGCTGTGCACGGCGTTCGGGGCGCTGGCCGCCTACGCGCTTGCGCGGTTGCCGCTCAGGCGGCGGATCCTCATCCTGTCCGGGATCCTCGCCGCGGCGCTGTTCCCGCCGGTCGCGCTGCTGCCGCCGATGTACCAGTTGTGGGGCGAACTGGGGCTGCTGAACACCTATCCGGGCCTGTACATCCCGTACACGGCGTTCATCCTGCCGCTGACGATCTTCATCCTGACCACGTTCTTCGCCGCCATCCCGAGGGACGTGGAAGAGGCGGCGCGGATCGACGGCGCCACGGCCTTCCAGTCGTTCTGGAAGATCGCGCTGCCGATTGCCATGCCCGGTCTGGTGTCGGCGGCGATCGTGGTGTTCGTGTTCGCTTGGAACGAGTTCCTGCTCGCGAGCGCCTTCGCGCCCCGCAGCCTGGCGGCCCAGACCGTACCGGTCGCGATCGCCAGCTTCACGGGGTCGGTGGAGTTCCAGCGGCCCATCGGAACGATCGCAGCGGCCTCGGTCATCGTGACCGTCCCGTTGATCATCTTCGTGCTGGTCTTCCAGCGGCGGATCGTCGCCGGGCTGGCGAGCGGCAGCGTGAAGGGCTAGCGAAAGGGAGGTGCCCAGTCAGCCCTGCGGGACCGGGTGCCGTCCGTCCTCAATACCCGAATCGCACCTTGATACCGAGATCGGCGGCTACTCGGTAGTACAACGGTGTTAGCGCGGGCTTCGGTATCGACGTGCGGTTTGGGAATTGAGGTCTCACCGCGCATCTCTCGTTCATCTAAGTTGCTTCACTATCTAGATAGCTGTACCATCTAGCTGTGCCCGAGATCGACGAACGGCGTGCCCTGTGGCTGCGCGGGGTGCTCGATCTGTGCGTGCTGGCTGTGCTCACCGAGCGCCCGCGGTACGGCTACGAGCTCAGCAGGCGATTGGAGGAGGCGGGCCTCGGCCGGATCAAGGGCGGAACGCTGTATCCGCTGCTGGCCCGGCTCGAGCGGGCAGGTCTCGTCGGCACCCGGTGGGAACCGGGGGAGCAGGGACCCGGTCGCAAGTACTACGAGCTGAGCCCTGCGGGCCGCGAGCTGCTCGCTGTACAGGCGGCCAACTGGAGCGAGTTCACGGGTCGGTTGAACGCGTTGCTCGAACCCACGAGGAGCTGACGATGAACAGACAGGAGTACCTCGACGAGCTGCGTGAGCGGCTCTTCGTCTACGGTGCGCCCGAACCGCGGAGTGCGGAGATTGTCGCGGAGGTGGAAACCCACCTGGTCGAGTCGGGAGAGGATCCTGTCGAGGCGTTCGGCCTCCCGGACCGCTATGCGGCGAACGTGCTGCTCGGCGGAAGGATCCGGCCAGCGCGGTGGCTGCCGCCCGCGGTCGCGGGCCTCGGTGGCGCCCTTACGGGCCTGGCGGCCACAGCGCCGCTGCTCGACCGGGATCGGCTCGTCGTGGACTCGACGGCGGTGCTGGTTCTGGTGGTGCTGACCGCAGCCATGCTCGTGGTGTTCCTGCCGGCGGTGGCCCGCCGGTTTCCGCGGACGCTCACGCGGTTGATCATGGCGCTGGCAGTGATAGCGGTAGCAGGGTCCTGCGTCAGTGTTCTTGGCTACTTCACGCCGCTGGACAAGTGGGTGTTGTTCACCCTGGAGCCGGCCGTGGGCCTCGCCATCGGCATCGGGATGCTCATTGCCGGCGCTCTGCTCGCGAGGTGGCTCCCGCCGTGGCGGCGAGCGCGGCGAAACCCGCCCGCCCCCTGAGCCGCCGGTTCGATCACGTTCGGCAGGTCCGCCCCTGCCGCGCCAGGGCTGCTGCCTGACCGCGCGGGGCGAAGCCGATCTCCTCC
>CAZMXH010000171.1:0-7343 GCA_964570165.1 uncultured Actinomycetes bacterium | reverse complement strand
CAGGACAACCGCCCGGGCCGCGCCGTCGTAGGCCGCGACGGTGAACACCCGGAGCGCTCCGGGGTCCCGGTGCAGCGGCGCCGGACGCGCGGGGCCGCGAAGCACGGCGCGGCAGTCGGTGCACAGCAACCCGGGACTCCGCTCGCAGCCGGCGCACTGACCGCCGAGCACAAGCTCGGCCGCGGCGGCCCCGAGCCCGCGCAGCCGGCGCCGAAGGCCCGACACCGGGTCTACCCGGGGTAGGCCGGGCCGTAGGTGCCGTCGACCTCGAACCAGTCGAGCGACGGCCGCTGGAGGCGGAACATCCGATCTTCCGCGCCCACGACGAGCTCCTGCGACTCCCCCCAGGTAGCGGCGATGGACTCCCCGCCGGTGATCGCAGATCCCGCCAAGGCCGCGTCATGGGTATCGAGCTCGACGATGTACGCCCGCGCCGGATCCTCGGACTCCTCGTCGGGCGCGGTGAGCACCGCAAGCTGGTCGTACCGATGCCAGGAGACGTCGACCACGGGGTCCTCCAGCCGGTTAATCACTATCGGGTGGACCCCCGCCACACCCACGTCATCGAGCCGGTCGCCCTGGACGATCACTCCCATCGCTAGCTGCCCGTCCACGGCCATCGCGATCCGCGCGCCGTCCGCAGCCACCTCGATCCCGTCGATGCGCGACCCCTCCGCGAGCCCGGACACCGGAACCGTGACGGCGTCGGTCTCACCGCGCTCACCGACGATCAGGGCCGAGCCCTCAGGGCGCTGGTCTATGGCCCAGACCCGGCCGGACGGGTCGATCGAGGGCGACATCAGCTCGGAGCCCGAGGCGATGACATCCAGTTCGGCGTCGTCGCGGAGCAGGCTCAGCTTCAACGCGGTGCGCGGCTGGTCGACGACGACCGCCTCCGTCATCTGGTGGTTCACCGCCATCTCGACGGCGCCGGCCGGCTGCGCAAGGGGTCCGCTCACCGGTACCGGCTCGTCGCTGGAATCGAACCGGACCACAGCGCCGTCCACCAGCCCGAACAGGCCCGACGAGCCCAACCGGACCGGGTCGGATCCGCTGGCCGGGGCGGCGGCGCTGCCGAAGGCCACCGGCGATGCCGAGACGGCGACCTCGTTGATCGCCCGTACCTGCCCGAGCGTCCACGCAAGCTGGGTGACCATCCGTCGCCGGGCCTGCTCGCTCGCTTCCACCGCCGCATCGCTGAGCTTGACCTCCGCCATGCCCGAGTTCTCCACGACGACGGCGGCTGGAGCGAGCTCAGTGCCGGAGGGGAATGCGGTCTCGACCCCCCTGGCCAGCCACGGCGACGGGCCGTCGAGCAGTGCCTGCGCAAGGAGGGTCGCCACCGGGGCCTGCCGGGGGACATACACCGGGTCGGGCACCAGCGCGTCCGAGCCAGGGGCGAAGTAGAACAGGTTGTACACCTCGAACTCGCTGTCGAAGTCGACGTCGCGGATGATCAGGCCGGGCGGCGGGTTCGAGATCCGCCATTCGCCCGCGATGCGCTCCAGTTCGAAGGTGTACTCCTCGACGGTGCCCGGCGGCTTGTTCGTGAACTCGCGCGCCTCGTCGAGCGTCGCTGTCAGGGACAGGCTCACCCGGACCTCCCCTGGCCGCTGCTCCACCGGCGTCGGCTCCGTCCCGTAGATCCTCGTAGCGGCAGCGGGACGCCACTGCCGGGACGCGGTCGGAGTGAGAAACTGCCGGGCGGTCTCGTAGTCCGGCTCGTAGTACTTCATCGCCTCGAGGAAGCCACCCACCGTCTCCTCCGGCGAGGCGCCGGGCTGTGGCGGGAGCGCCTCGCCGCCCACATAGGGCTGGCGCTGCTCGGCGTCTATCGGGTCTCCGGCGACCACGGGCCCGGACGTCGGCACTCCCGCGCAGCCCACCATGGCCGCCGCCACACCAGCCAGCGTGGCGACCCGCACTGCGTTAAGCACGCGAGACCTCCGGAGACTCCTCGTCGTCCTCGGCAGCCAGCCTGCGGTACGGGCCGCCGACGCCACTCAGCCCCGCGTAGTATCCGGCGTCCTCGGGGGCCAGCGGCAGCGGGGACGCGGTGAGGTCGCCGCCGGCGCGCCGAGGCAGCGTGAGCCGGAACTGCGAGCCGGCCCCGGGCTCGCCCCACGCCTGCAGCCATCCGCCGTGCAGCCGCGCGTCCTCCAGCGCGATCGCCAGCCCCAGGCCGGTACCTCCAGTAGTCCGGGTGCGAGCGGGGTCCGCCCGCCAGAACCGGTGGAACACCAGCGACGCCTCACCGGGCTTGAGCCCGACGCCGAAGTCGCGCACGGCCACCGCCACCGCCTGCTCGCTGGCCGCGACTCGGATGACTACCTCTCGCCCCTCGCCGTGCTCGATCGCGTTGACGACGAGGTTGCGCAGCACTCGCTCGATCCTGCGGGTGTCTATCTCCGCCACGCACGGCTCGTCCGGGATCTCCGCCCGGACCTCCGAGCCCTTGCGCGAGGCCAGTTGCGCCGTCGCGTCGGTGACCTGGAAGACCACGTCGCGCACGTCGATCGACTCGGCATTGAGCACGGCCGCGCCGGCGTCGAACCGGCTGATCTCCAGCAGGTCGGCCAGCAAGGTCTCGAAGCGGTCCAGTTGCACCTGCAACAGCTCTGCGGCGCGCTGCACTGCCGGGTCGAAATCCTCCCGCGACTCGTGGAGCACGTCGGCCGCCATCCGGACCGTGGTCAGCGGGGTGCGCAGCTCGTGCGAGACGTCCGAGGCGAACTGCTGCTGCACCCGGGACAGCTCCTCGAGCTCGCCGATCTTCTGCTGCAGGCTGCCCGCCATGTGGTTGAAGCTGCTGGCCAGCCGCGCGATGTCGTCACGTCCACGGACGGCCATCCGTTCGGACAGCTTGCCCGCAGAGAACCGTGCCGCGATCTTGGCGGCCATCCGGACAGGGGTGACGACCTGCCTGGTGACGAGCCCCGCGATGGCGCCCAGCAGCAGCACCAACAACAGCCCGGCCGTGGCCAGCGCAGTCCACACCAGGTTCAGGGTTTGCTCCTGCTCCTCGAGCGAGAACAGGTAGTACAGGCCGTGCTTCTGGAGGCCGTCCACGACCTGCCCGCCTACTACCAGCCCGGGCACGTCCGGCGTGTCGTCGTCATGGGAGATGGTGGTGTAGGTCCAGTAGATGCGTTCCTCGTCGGCGACGCTCTCGCGCAGTTCCTCGGGGACGCTGGACGACTGGACCGTCGGCGGCGAGGCGAACGGCGGCATCCCGTCCCGGATCAGCACCACTGCCGGGCCGTCGACCCCGCCGCGGTCAGCCTGGTCGCCAACGATCTGCCGCAGCACGGGTGCCTCGCCCGGCTCCGCGGCGTCGATCTCGGCCTGCACCGTCGCCCGGCCGGCTTGGACGTGGGCCAGCGCAGCCTCCCTGCGCTCGCTGAGCACACCGTCGGTCACCTGCCGCATCAGTGTGACGCCGAGCAGCGAGACCACCGCGAACGACAGTGCCAGCGTCGCCACGACGACCCGCAGCTGGATCGAGCGCTGCCACGTCGCGGCCAGGCGGTTCCACGCCCGGAGCACGGCGGCACCGGCCGTCGTCAGCAGCGCCACCAGCCGCGGCGTCGCGTTCGGGTCATCCGTACGCCGCTCGTGGACCGCGCCGCCGTCCACGTCAGGCTGGGCCCGCCTTGTATCCGACGCCGCGCACTGTCACCACGACCTCCGGCCGCTCCGGGTCCCGCTCCACCTTCGAACGCAGGCGCTGCACGTGGACGTTGACCAGCCGGGTGTCCGCGGCGTGCCGGTAGCCCCAGACCTTCTCGAGCAACTCCTCCCGGCTGAACACCTGCCACGGCGTGCGCGCGAGGCAGGCCAGCAGGTCGAACTCGAGTGGGGTCAGGCCGATCGTCATGCCGTCGCGCTTGACGGCGTGGCCGGCAACATCGATCGTGAGGTCGCCGATCTGCAGCGTCTCTGGCTTGGGATCCTCGCTGCGCCGCAGCCGCGCCCGCACCCGTGCCACAAGCTCCTTGGGCTTGAACGGCTTGACAACATAGTCGTCCGCACCTGACTCGAGTCCGACCACAATGTCAACGGTGTCGCTCTTGGCCGTCAGCATCACGATCGGAACACCGGACTCGGCTCGGATCTCCTTGCAGACGTCGATGCCGTCCTTGCCGGGGAGCATCAGGTCCAGCAGCACAAGATCCGGCTTGAAGTCGCGGAACACGGGGAGCACTTCATCGCCTTGCGTGACGGTCGCGGAGTCGTAGCCTTCGTTTCGCAGGACGATTCCGAGCATCTCCGCAAGCGCGGTGTCGTCGTCGACGATGAGAACGCGTCCCTTCATGGTGAATATCGTGTCACCGTTCGAGCCAATCTGTGAAAACTGGGTGTGGACAACTTCCTGGGCCAACGCCCTGTGCCGGACGGGTCGTGCCTCGTGAAACGATGTGTCCGGGGTTTCCGGTAAGGCGGCATGGCCGGACGGAAAGCAAGCACTGACATCCGGGAGGCGAGCGGATGATGTCGGATACGCCGGGGGCCGAGCGGCCGCAGGACGACGACGGTCGCCGCCAGGCACCGTACCCTGGCTGGACTGTCGAGCCGCCGCCGCAGCAGGGCTGGACACCCCCCGGCGAGTCCGGAACCGGATGGACGTCCCCAGGCCAGCCGGCCGATCCCGAACAGCCCGAAGGCACGCAGCGCCCGCGTTGGCAGCCGGAAGGATCTGCGGACCAGCGGCAGGCCGGCTGGGCAACGGGACCAGGCTGGGACTGGCCGGCACCCACCGTCAAGCCGGGCGTGATACCGCTGCGGCCCCTCGGGGTCGGCGAGATCCTCGACGGTGCGGTCACGACGATCCGGCGCAACCCCGGGCCGATGCTTGGGTTGTCGGTGATCGTCGCGATCATCACGCAGCTCGTCGGCCTGGCGGGCAACTGGGTGATCCTCGGCGACATCCAGGACCTCGCCAGCGTCCCCGAGACCGCCACTGCCAGCGAGGTCTTCGGCGCCATGACCGGGCTGTTCGCCGCGACCGCGGTGATCTTACTGGTGAGCTGGGTGGCAACGGTGATCCTTACCGGGGTCCTGACCGTCGTCGTGGGCCGCGCCGTGCTCGGCCAGCACCTGAGCACCGCGCAGGCCTGGGCAATGGCACGCCCCCGGCTGCTCCGACTGTTACTCCTCACCCTGGTGTTCGCGCTGATCGTGGCCGCACCGCTGCTGGTCGCGACCCTGTTCACCGGCGTGGTCGTCGCCAGCGGCAGCGGGCCCGGCGGCGGCGCGCTCGCCACGCTCATGGTGCTGATCGCGATCCCGGCGACCATCTGGCTGTACGTGCGGTACACCCTCGCCACACCGGCGCTGATGCTCGAGTCCACTCAGACGGCGGGGGGTGTCTCGCGGGCCATCGGCATCGGTCTCGCGCTTCGCCGGTCCGCGGAACTGGTCCGCCAGTCGTGGTGGCGGGTGTTCGGCATCCTGCTGCTGATCTGGCTTATCGCGTTCATCGTGGGCCAGGTCGTCCAGGTGCCCTTCTCCATCCCATACCTGTTCGTCGACCCGTTCGACCCAGAGGCGATGGCCAGTCTGGGCATGCTCGCGCTGTCCGCCCTCGGCGGCGTCGTCAGCACCGCGATCGTCGCTCCGTTCCTGGCGGCGGCGACCGCGCTGCTCTATGTCGACCGCCGGATCCGCCGGGAGGGCCTGGACATCGACCTTGCACGGGCGGCCGGCGTCAGCATCCCTGGACGCACCGACCAGCCGCCGCCCGGCCGATGAGCGGGGTCCCCGTCCAACTCGACCGGGACGAGGCGCGAGAGCTGGCCGAGCGGGAGCTGTCCCATCCACGCTACGACAGCGAGCCGCCGCTGCTGCAGCGCATCCTCGAGTGGCTCGGTGACCGGCTGGACGACCTGCTGGGCGCCGCCGGCGGTACGCTGAGCGGCGCCGCGGGGGTCGCGGTGCTCGCATTGCTGGTCGTCCTCGTCGCACTGGTCGTCTTTCTCCGCGTCGGCCCCCTCTCTCGGCGGGCGGCGCGCGGCCAGGCGGCCGTGTTCGGCCCGGACGGGCGGCACACCGCCGCCTCGCACCGGTCCGCCGCCGAGGCCGCGGCGAGCGACGGCCGCTGGACCGATGCCGTCGTCGAGCGCTACCGGGCAGTCGTCGCGACGCTGGAGGAGCGGTCGATCCTGGATCCGAGGCCCGGGCGCACGGCGCACGAGGCGGCCACCGATGCGGGCGCGCAGCTTCCCGACCTCGCCGCACAGTTGTCGGCCGGGGCGGACACGTTCGACGCCGTTCACTACGGCGGCCACTCGGCGACCGCGGCCGACGACCAACGGCTGCGAGACCTCGACGACGCGGTGCGCCGGGCGCGTCCCCGGCTCGCGGTGGCCGAGCAGTCGAGCCCGAGCCTGGCGGTGCCAAGCTGATGGGCCAGGCCACATCGCCCGCACCGGGCATCGCCGTCTACTGGCGGCGGTGGCGGTTCGGAATCGCGGTGTTCGCCGCCCTGCTCGTGACCGCACTCATCATCGGCATCATCAGCAACCAAGGCCGGCGCGGATACCTCGACCCGGAGGGGGTGGATGCTGTCGGCGCCGGCGCGCTCGCCGAGTTGCTCTCCGACCAAGGGGTGGCGGTGTCGGAGGTGCGCCGCACCGAGGAGGCGGTCGCCGCGGCCCGACCGGACACCACCTTGCTGATCACCGTCCCCGACCTGCTGCGACCACAGCAAGTCCAGCGCGTGATCGCCACCGGAGCGGACATCGTGCTGGTCGCCCCTGCGCAGGTGGTCACGGAGTTCAGCCCGGCCGTCGTCCCGTCCGAAGGCGACCGGGCCGCCGTGCGCGAACCCGGCTGCGAGCTGGCCGAGGCGGGGCGCGCCGGCTCGGCCCGGCTGGCGGGCCGGTACACCGGGGGTCCCGAGGCGTCCTGCTACGGCGGGGCTCTGGTCGTCGACCGGCTGGACGCCGACCAGCGGCTGGTGGTCCTCGGTACGGCAGAGCCGCTGACCAACCGCTACCTGGACGACGACGGCAACGCCGCCCTCGCGATGGGGCTGCTGGGCCGGCATCCCGAACTGATCTGGTACCGGCCGGTTCCAGAGGAGATTGCCGGCCTCGAGGGCACCCCGCTGAGCGAGTTGCTCCCCGGATGGGTGGCACCGGTGGGCTGGCAACTGGGCATCGCGGCGCTGTTCGTCGCCTGGTGGCGGGGCCGGAGGCTGGGCAGGGTCGTCCCCGAGCCGCTGCCGGTGGTCGTCCGCGCGGCGGAGGCCACCGAAGGCAGGGCCCGGCTGTACCGCCGCGGTCGTGCCCGCGGCCACGCGGCCGATACGCTGCGCGAGGCCGCCAGCGAGCGGCTGCGGC
>CAZMXH010000170.1:0-7407 GCA_964570165.1 uncultured Actinomycetes bacterium | reverse complement strand
AGGAGAAGCAGAATCCATGGAGTCCTTGGCCATCCAGGGTGGTCGACCCACCGTCACGTTCACCCCCACGTGGCCACATTTCGACCAGGAGGAAGAACGGGCCCTCGCGACGGTTCTTCGTTCCGGAAAGTGGGGGAGCACCAGCGGCGACGTCGTGGCGACCTTCGATTCCGCCACTTCCCCCGGCGCCTGCCCCTGGTGCTGGGCCGGCGGGCCCACTGAACGTGATCGAACCCATCGGCGCGGGCTGGGCGGGGCCGGCTGCTGAGCGAGTGCGGTTCGCACGATGACGGCGCCAGTACGAGTCGAGATCCGGGTCATTACCGGCCTCGGTCCGTTCGCCTTCACCTGGCCGGACGCGGTCGAGGAGTTCGAGAAGGGCTGGGAGTACAGCGTCCGGATCGGAGGCGAGCTACACCGCGTCCGGCACGGTCTGGGCGGTAGCGCTCGCTACGGGGGGCGCACGCGCGTGCACACGGTGACCTGGCTGGACGGCGAGGTCCAGGTGGAGGGGGTGGAAGCCGACGACTACCAGACGTCCAGGGCACTGCTGTCCGTCCTCAAGCGTCCGGACCGGAAGTACGTGCGGCGCCTCGACGAGGTTCCGCCCGGTTACGAGGGCTTCGCCATCGTGGATCATCGCCGCGAGATCGACGCACCGTACAGCAGGAACTGCCTGGCGCTGAAGATCGGCGTGGACGATCTCCCGTCGTGGGCGCGTCACGCCTGGCTGCGCAGCCGGTTGCGGACGATGAAGACACCGGGGCCAGTCGGACCATTTCCCGAGACCCCGGTACAGGCCGAACCCGCCTGACCTTGCTCAGGACGAGCCAGTGAGCGCCGCTCGGTTGGCGGCGAGGAAGTCGGCGACGGACGTCGGCCGGCGGCCGGCGACGCGTTCGACCACATCGCTGACGTCGCGCAGCCAGCCGTCACGAGCGGCCTGGCCGAACGTCGCGGCACGTCGGGCGTCCTCCTCCGGCATGCCCGCGTGCTGCACCAGGTTCGCGACGTACTCCTCGTCGCTCAACGGCTGGTAGCGGACCGGTACGCCGGTGACGTCCGACAGGACGGAGGCCACCTCCGCCTGGGTGACGGCGGTCGGCCCGGTCACGTCGAGCGCCTGCCCCTCGTGCCCGCCCTGGGCGAGGAGGGCGGCCGCGGTGGCGGCAATGTCGTCTCGTGTTACGTACGCGACGGCGCCGTCGCCCTCGTTGCCGGCCAGCACGCCCTGCGCCACCGCCGCCGGTGCGCTCAGCAGCAGCATGTCGGCGTAGATGTTCTCCCGGAGCATCGTGTAGGTGAGCCCGGACTCGGCGAGAGCCTGCTCGGTCGCGCCGTGGTCACGAGCGACGAACGCGGGGTTGTCCGGCTCCGTGGTGCGGACGAACGACGTGTAGATGACATGGCCCACGCCTGCCTTGACCGCCGCCTGGATCGCGTTGGTGTGCTGGCGGATGCGCGTCCCACGTGCATCGACGACATCCGTGCTGATCAGCAGTAGGCGCTCCGCGCCATCGAAGGCGGCTGGCAGGCTGTCCGGGTCGTCGAAGTCCGCCTGGCGAGTGGCAACGCCGAGGTCGGACGCGCGGTCTGGCGTGCGGGTGGCGGCCACCACCCGGGCCGCATCGACGTGCTCTCGCAGGTACTCCACGGTACGGCGGCCGAGCTTGCCAGACGCTCCTGTGACGACGAACATGCGACCCCTCTCCGGAATGGATCACGCGGTTGCCCGTCATTCTGTCAAAGTGTTGCGCTTGGCCTTTCCCACGCATTGGCGCACTAGCCTCCCGGACCCGCGAGATCGCGCTGGCAGAGGGACAGCGACCGCAGGCATCCCGCGAAGGCGACCCGGCTCACGACGACGGCGCCGTAGACGACCGGGCGACGACCCAGGACGGATCAGGTGACGAACTGGCCCCATCGAGCGCGGGTTGCGCCTCTGATCGTCGGGCGTCCAGATGTTGATATGCGATCAGGTGACTCACCCACCCCCCGGCGGGGTGGCTGGTTCCTCTGATCGTCGTGAACGCGATGATCAGGTGACCGAAAGCCGGCCAGCGTGGTTCCGCGGGGCTGGCGCAAGCGCGGACGGGGGCTAGCCGTCGTCGGCGGTAGACCCGAGGACGGCTCGGATCCGGTCCGCGGCATGCGTCGGCACCCGGGTGAACGTGATCCGGACCCCCGCGTCACGGGCATACGAGGCGGCGTCGCGCAGCACGTAGAGGCCCGTCAGGTCGACGCGCCCGAGCCGGTGCAGGTCGATCTCGACGGACGTGGCGTCCGGGTTCGCTGCGAGCAGCCGGCGGATCGCGCCGTCGAGGGCAGGCGCCGAGCCGAAGTAGAGGACGCCGTGGGGGAGCACGTACAGCGTCCCGTCGGCCCGCCAGGAGTCGACGTCCAGCCGCGCCTCCCGCCACAGATGGACGGCGAGCGCCAGGCCGACTCCCAGCAGCAGGCCGCGTTCGACGCGCGGGGCGAGCAGCAGCGTGGCCACGAGCGTCGGCACCGCGACCAGGAACTGCGGCCGCGAGTGACGCCAGTACTCGGCGAACGTCCGCAGGTCGATCAGCGAGATGACCGCCACGATGACGATGCCCGCCAGGACCGCGGACGGAAGGTCGGCCAGCACGCCGGCGAACGGCAGGAACGCCAGGACGGCGAGTCCGGTGAACGCCCCGCTCCACCGTGTCCGGGCTCCAGACGCGCGGTTGAGCGCCGAGCGGGAGAACGAGCCACCCGCGGGGTAGCCACCGGCCACGGCCGCCCCGAGATTGGCCAGCCCTTGGCCGATGAACTCGCGGTCGGGGTTCCACAGGCGCCGGTCGGCAGCGGCGTACCGGCGGGCGATCGATGCCGGCTCGGCGAACCCGACCACGGCGATGACCAGGGCCGGGACCGCCAGAGCAGGCACGGCGGACCATGGCAGTGCCAGGCTGATCGAGGGGAGACCGCTCGGGAGCCCACCGATCACCGGCGGTGCCACGACCCCGAGCCAGCTGGCGAGCAGCGCCGCGACGGTGACGACGAGCACCCACGGGAACACCGTGCTGACGCGGCGTCCCACCAGCATGACCAGCATGGTCACCAGCCCGACGCCGATGGCGGCCAGATTCCACGCCTTGGCGGCGGTGATCACGTCCACGGCGCGGACGAGCGGATTCTCTGTGCCGCCGCCGCTGCCCGCGCCGACCAGCGCGGGCAGCTGCGACGCGATGATCAACACCGCCGCGGCCACCGTGAACCCGGTCACGACCGGCACCGACATCAGGTACGACAGCGCACCCCACCGCAGCAGCCCCAGCGCGACCCGCGCCACCCCGACAAGGAATGCCAGCAGCGCGGCCATCCCGGCGAACTCAGCCGTCCCAGCCGGGGCAAGTGGAGCCAGCGCCCCGATCGTCAGCAGGCTGGTCAGCGCAACCGGCCCGGTCTGCAGGTACGGTGACGAGCCGACCAGCGACGCCGCCACCGGTGCAGCGGCCGCGGCGTACAGCCCGCGCACAGGAGGCAGGCCGGCCAACTCGGCGTACGCCAGCGACTGCGGCACCAGCACCAGCGCCACGCTCACGCCAGCCACGACGTCGCCGCGGGACGGGCGGACGAAGACGATGCCGGCCCCCCGCCGCCTCACGGGCCTCACCGGTGCATCCGCGTCACCCGGCCGCCGCAGCCATCGACCTGCACTGCATGCGCCACTCGCCGACGCCGCCGAGGCCGATCAGCTTGGGCGTGATACCCGCCCGGTCCAGCAGGCTGGCGGCGATCGCCGCGCGATGCCCGTTCGAACAGATCACCCAGACCGGCTCGTCGCGCGGCAGCCCGTCCAGCTCCTGCGGCAGGTCGGCGACGAACACGAGGCGGCTGTCCGGGACGGTACCCCAGCCCCATTCCAGCTCCTGGCGGACGTCGAGGACGTACGGTCGCTCCCCGCGCCGGTGAACCTCGCACAGGTCGTCCGCGCTGGCCACGTCGTACGACGAGATCGCTCCGCCGTGCGTCCGCCACGCCTCGAAGCCGCCGTCCAGGTAGCCCTCCACCGACGTCCAGCCGATGCGCACCAGCTGGGTCAGCGCCTCGGTCAGCGACTCGTCGACCGGGTCGGGCAGCACCAGGAGCACGGGCGCATCGAACGGCAGCGTCCAGCCCACGTAGCCGGCGAATCCGGAGTTGAGCTCGATGTTGACCGAGCCCGGGATGTGTCCGGCCGCGAACGACTCGCGGTCGCGGCCGTCGACCACCCACACACCGCGCTGCGCCGCCGCGTCGACCGCGGCTGCGTCCACGGCTGGCGGTTCGGGCAGCCGCCCGAGCACGTGAGCACCGGCCCGGTTGATCGGCGCCATGTGGGCGTAGTAGCTCGGATAGGCCATCAGCTCGGCGCGCAGTTCCGTGACGAACTCCTGGTAGTCGGCCGCCCGAACCAGCAGGTTGCGGCGGCGCTCCTCGCCGACCGTGCTGGTCGCCCTCGTGGTCGGCATCGCCGCTACGCAGAAGCTGCCGGCACCGTGGGTCGGCAGCACCGCGACGTCGTCGCCGAGGCCGGCGAGCTTGGCCAGCGATTCGTACTGCGCTCGTGTCAGGTGCTCGGTGAACTCCGGCCCAAGCAGGTCCGTCCGGCCCGCACTGCCCACGAGGAGGCTTCCCCCGGTGAACACGGCCTCCGGAGCATCCGACCCTGCCCGGAACGCGAGCCACGCGAGGTGCTCCGGCGTGTGCCCGGGGGTCGCCAGCGCGACCAGCCGCAGGTCGCCGATGTTGAGCTCGTGGCCGTCCTCCGCGGCCTCGAACGGGAACTCGTACCCGCCCATGGCCGGCATGACCAGGCTTGCACCGGTCGCGGACCGGATCTCGTGGGCGCCCGAGACGTAGTCGTTGTGCACGTGCGTCTCGAGCACGGCCCGCACGCGTACGCCCAGGTGCTCCGCGGCGGCCAGGAACCGCCAGGCATCGCGCTGCGGATCGACGATGACCGCCTCGTCCCCCGACCGCACCAGGTAGCTGTTGTCGCCGAGCCCGGGCGTCGCGAAGACCTCGAGTTCCATGGTGCCCCCTTCGATTGGCATTCCAAATGTAATTGACTGATTGAATGATGAACAGTAGGTTCCTGTCTATGCCTCTCGGTCCCCCCTCGGTGATCGAGGAGACGGCGGCCAGGTTCGCGCTCCTCGGCGACCCCACCCGCCTGCAGTTGCTGAGCGTGATCCTCGACCGCGGCGAGTGCTCGGTCGGAGAGTTGGCGGCGGCCGTCGAGATCTCTTCGGCCAACGCCTCGCAGCACCTACGCAAGCTCATGCTCGGAGGGGTCGTGGCCCGTCGGCGTGCGGGTCACCAGGTCTACTACCGCGTCATCGAGGACACCATCGCCCAGATCTGCTCCATCGTCTGCGCCAGCGTGGAGGAGCGGGCGCAGTTGTTCTCCCGGTCGGCCGCCGGGTAGCGGAGGGTAGGGATGCAGGACGGCCAGGCCGGTCCACCGGTCATCGCCCGGACCATCGGGGTGGGCGAGCCGGCCCCCGCCTGGGGGAAGGTGATCGACCAGAGCACCTGCATCGGCTGCCACGCCTGCACGACCGCGTGCAAGTCGGAGAACGACGTGCCACTGTCAGTCACCCGCACGTTCGTGAAGAGCGTGGACGTGGGGACGTACCCGGAGGCTCGCCGGTCGTTCCAGGTCACGCGGTGCAACCAGTGTGCCGATGCGCCATGTGTCACCGCCTGCCCGACGTCGGCGATGTTCACCCGGCCGGACGGCATAGTCGACTTCGACAAGTCCGCCTGCATCGGGTGCAAGGCCTGCATGGCCGCCTGCCCGTACGACGCGATCTTCATCAACCCGGACGACCACTCGGCGGAGAAGTGCAACTTCTGCGCCCATCGGCTGGACATGGGGCTCGAACCGGCCTGCGTGGTGGTCTGCCCAACGCAGTCGATCATGGTCGGTGACCTGAACGACCCGGAGTCGCGGGTCGCGCAGTACGTGAACCGGGAGCCGGTCACCGTGCGCCGGCCGGAGAAGAACACCCGGCCCAAGCTGTACTACAAGGGCGCCACCGATCTCACTCTCGACCCGCTGGCTGCGGCGCGCCCGCCGGGCGACACGTACGCCTGGACCGAGCAGCCTAGCGGCGCCGACGTCGTGTCCGGCCCCGCCGCGCCGCAGAACAGCAGCGCCGCCGCGGTGATCTCGTACGACGTCGCGCACCGCGCGCCCTGGGACTGGCGCGTCAGCCTCTACACCTGGACCAAGGGGGTCGCCGCCGGCGCGTACCTGGTTCCGCTGCTGCTGCTCCTGACCGGGTGGCTGGACGCGTCCGACGGCCTGTGGGTGTGGGCGGCGCCGGTTGTGGCCGCCGTGTTCCTCGCGGTCACGGCAGGCCTGCTGATCTGGGACCTCGAGCACCCGGCGCGGTTCTTCTACATCCTGACGAGGCCGCAGTGGCGATCGTGGCTGGTACGCGGCGGGCTGGTGCTGGCCGCGTTCGCCGCCGTGCTGGGCGTTCACCTGCTCGGGAGCATCCTCGGCAGCGGCGGGCTGCGCACTGCGGCGGCCGTGGTCGGGTTGCCGCTTTCGGTTCTGGCGGCGGTCTACACCGCGTACCTGTTCGCGCAGGCCAGGGCGCGCGACCTGTGGCAGAGCCCGCTGCTCCCGCCGCACCTGGCGGTGCAGGCCGTGCTGTCGGGTGCGGCGGTGTTGCTGCTGATCGCCGCCTGGGGAGGGGCGTCGTCCGTCGCGATGGCGCTCGGCTGGGTGCTCGGCGGCGCCGCCCTGCTCCACCTGCTGTTCGTGCTCGGCGAGGTGACGTTGCCGCACGTGACGGCGCATGCTCGGCAGGCGAGCCGCGAGATGGTGGCCGGGCGCTACGGCCGGGTGTTCTGGGCCGGGTTCGCGCTGGTGGCGGTCGGCCTGGCGGCGCCGTGGCTGGGGGCCTGGGTGGCGGTGCCCGCGCTCGCGGGCCTGGCGCTGCACGAGCACGCGTACGTGCAGGCCGGGCAGTCGGTTCCGCTGGCGTGACGGGCATGGGCGTTTCGATGGGGGAGGAAGCCGTGGCTCGACCGTCGCTGGAGGAGGTCGCCGGGCGCGTCAGCGCGGCGCGGGCGGAGACCGAGGCGCGCGGTGAGACGTTCTACCCCGGCCCCAGCCGGGTCCACCTAGCGGCGTTCCCGCCCAAGGAGCGGTGGGACGACTGGGTGGAGTTGGAGTCGAAGGACTGGCCGCGCCGCACCGAGCGGCACTACATGCTGGTGCCGACGACGTGCTTCAACTGCGAGTCGGCGTGCGGCCTGCTGGCGTACGTCGACCGCGACACGCTGCAGGTGCGCAAGTTCGAGGGGAACCCGGAGCACCCGGGCTCGCGCGGCCGCAACTGCGCCAAGGGCCCCGCGACGGTCAACCAGGTCACCGAC
>CAZMXH010000169.1:0-7439 GCA_964570165.1 uncultured Actinomycetes bacterium | reverse complement strand
GACTGAGGCGCGGCGGTCGGACTAGCGAGACAGCGGTCAAATCAGTCCGAACCGGGCTGCGTGCCCGAATGGTTAGCGGAATAATGCAGACCTCGTCTGCCGCTTGGAATGCGACGTAGGCCAGGATGGGCCGGGTGAGTGCGGAACCGCCGTCGCCCACCCCGGTCGCGCTGCCGAGCAGGGACGACCCGCTTGTCCGTTCGTTGAGCGAGCGAATCGGCGGACCTGCCGGGGCACACGCGGTGCCGGCATCCCGGTGGTGGGGACCGGTCCGTATCGCACTGGCCGTGGCCTGCGCGGTCCTTGCGCTCGGAGTGATCGCCGACGTCCCGTGCCGGGATGACGGTTGGGCGCAGCGCGACCGGGAGATGTGGACCAGCCTCTGCTACAGCGACGTCCCGTTCCTGTACCGGGAGCGCGGCTTCGACCAGGGACTTGTGCCGTACCGGGACGTTGAACTGGAGTACCCGGTACTGACCGGTGCCGCGATGCAGGCCACGGCGTATGTCGTGCGGGCGACGTCCGTTAACGGCCAGGACGGCCCGCGTGCGGAAAGCATCCGGTTCTATGACGTCACCGCCATCCTGCTCGGTGTCGCGGCACTGGCGGTGGTGCTCGCGACCGCGCGCACCGTCCGGCGGCGGCCGTGGGACGGGCTGCTGGTCGCGGCGTCTCCCGTGCTGCTGCTGACGGCGACCATCAACTGGGACCTGCTGGCCGTCGCCGCGACATCGTTGGCGATTCTTGCCTGGAGCCGGCGCCGTAGCGGGTTCGCCGGGCTCTTCATCGGCATCGGCGCGGCCTTGAAGCTGTACCCGGTGCTGCTGCTCGGGCCGCTGCTGCTGGTGGCGCTGCGGTCCTCGCGGCGAGGCCGCGACCTCCGCCGGTTCGCAGCGGCGTTGGGCACGGCGGCCGTGACCTGGGCGGCACTCAACCTTCCCGCCTACCTGCTTGCGCCGGACGGATGGCGCGCGTTCTTCACGTTCAACGCCGACCGGGGAGCGGATCTCGGGTCACCGTGGTACGCGATCAACCTGCGCTGGCCGGAGGTGTTGCCCGACCGTATAGACCCGCTCGTCGTCGCCGCGGGCGCCATCGCGCTCGTGCTGATCGTGGTGCTGGCGCTGGCCGCCCCGGAGCCACCCCGGCTGGCACAGCTTGCATTCCTGGCCGTGGCGGCGTTCGTGCTGATCAACAAGGTGTGGTCGCCGCAGTACGCACTGTGGCTGCTGCCGCTGGCGGCGCTCGCGCGGCCGCGGTGGCGGGACATCCTGATCTGGCAGGTCGCCGAGGTGGTGTATTTCGTCGCGGTCTGGCGGCACCTTGCCAGCCTCGCCGATCCCGCGGATCCGATCCTGACGACGGACCAGTACGCTCTCGCGGTCGCGGTGCGCGCGGCCGGGGTGCTGTGGCTGGCCGCGCTCGTCGTCCGCGACATGTTCGTGCCGCGGCTAGACCCGGTGCGGCCATACGCTGACCCACTCGCCCCGCTGCGCTCCTGACGCCCCGCCGATCATGCACGAGTCGTTCGATACGCCGACAGAGCACCGAGGGTCCCCGGCCAACCGACGGGCCCGGTCGCACCGGCGTTCGCACGTCGCCATCGAGGGCTGGCGTCACGCCCGGCGCCGGCTGACACTCGCCGACCGTGAGGTCCTCGGCATCTGGCTGGCGAGCCGGGCGTCGCTGTACGTCGTCGCCGGAGCCGTCGGCTGGTTGTTCGTCGGCGCTGACCAGCGCGTCATCCCATGGCTCGAGCGGTGGGCGCGCTGGGACTTCATCCACTTCCGGGGCATCGCGGAGTTCGGCTACGGGGGCGAGCCGACGGGCGTGCCCAACGAGGCCTTCTTCCCAGGCCTGCCGTCGCTGCTGTGGCTGGGTGACCTCATCGGCCTGCCGTTCGCGCTGACCGGGCTGCTGGTGTCGCTTGTCGCCGGTGCGGTCGCCGCGGTGGCGCTAGGCAGGCTCGGCGACCTCGAGGGCGGGCCGGGCACCGGGCGAGTGGCCGTCCTGCTCTGGGTGTTCGCGCCACCCGCGGTGTTCCTCGCAGCGCCCTACACCGAGGCGCTCTTTCTCGGCTTGGCGGTCCCCGCGTGGCTGGCCGCGCGGCGCGGTCGCTGGGCGGCCGCTGGGGTGCTCGCGGCAGCCGCGTGCACCGTCCGGGTGAGCGGTGTCTTTCTCGCGGCGGCGCTGGTCGTGGAGTGGCTTACCTCGCGGCAGCGGCGGGGGCTGGCGGGCGGCGGCTGGCTGCTGGTGCCGGCCGTCCCGTTGCTCGCGTGGACCGGTTATCTCCGCTGGCTCACCGGCGACTGGCTGGCCTGGCTGAACGCGCAGGCGGAGGAATGGCATCGGGAGTTCACCTGGCCCTGGGACGCATTGGCCAGCACCTGGGCCGCTGCTTTCGGGGGGACGCAGAGCCCGGAGTTCGCGTGGATGTTCCGGGCTGAGATCGCGGCGATGCTCGTGGGCGTGGTGCTGACCGTCGCACTGCTGTGGTGGCGGCGCTGGGGCGAGGCAACCTGGGTCGGGCTGCACGTGGCGGCGTTCGGCACGTCTATGTGGTTCTTCTCAGTGCCGCGGGCGACGCTGCTGTGGTGGCCGCTTTGGATCGCCCTCGGGATGGTCGCGGCGCGGCGCCGGTGGCTGCTGTGGGGGTACCTCGCGGTTTCCGTCCCGCTGATGGCGATCTGGGCGGCGGCGTTCCTCACCCACCGGTGGGCGGGCTGAGCCGGTCTCACCTGGCTACGCGGTGCGGGTGTCGTACTCCTCCCGCCTGGCGAGCACCTCGTCCATGTGCGCCTCCGCCCACGCCTTGATGCCGCGCATGAGCTCGTGGAGTGAGAGTCCGAGGTCGGTCAGCTCGTAAGTGACCGTGACCGGTACGGTCGGCGTCACGGTGCGGGTGAGCAGGCCGTCGCGCTCGAGGGAGCGCAGCGTCTGGGTGAGCATCTTCTGGCTGACCCCGGCCAGCCGCCGGGACAGCTCCGAGTAGCGCATCGGCCGCGGCCGGCTGCCGCGGTCCTCGCCAGGGTGCGGGCCGTCGCCGCCGAGCGCGGCCAGGATCAGCGCCACCCACTTGTCGGAGATCCGGTCGAGCAGCTGGCGGCTTGGGCAGCCCGCCAGAAAGGCGTTGTACTCGACCTTCGCCTGCGCCCGCTGCTGGGCCGCCGTCATCGTCGCCATCGACCGCTCCCTTCCCACCCCGCGGTGACATACGCACTTCAAAGTGCTTACTTCCCATCAGAGAGTTACCCATCCATTGTGGAGGACTGGAACGGATACCTCAATCAGGAGGCGAACATGACCACCACCTTCCGCACCGCGGTCGTCCGCATCCCGGGCGGTCCTGAGTCCATCGAGATCATCGATGTCCCCGTCGCCGAGCCCGGACGTGGGCAGGTCCTCGTCGATATCGCTGGGGCCGCCGTCAACCCCGTGGACCTTGCCGTCGCAGACGGATTCTTCCACCGGCTCGGGCTGATCCGCCAACCCCATCACACCGGGCTGGGCTGGGACTTCACCGGCACCGTCGTTGCGGCCGGTCCGGACGTCGACCTACCGGTCGGCAGCCGCGTCGCCGGCTTGGTCGCGGGGTTCGACCGGGACTTCGGCACGTACGCTGAACGGCTTGTCGTCCCGGCGGCCGACACCGCCCTTGTGCCCGATAGCCTCGACCTGGCCACGGCGGCAGCCGTCCCGCTCAACGGTCTGGCCGCGGCACAGCTCGTCGACCTGCTCGGAGACGGGGAGGGCCGCAGCCTGCTGGTGACCGGTGCCGCGGGAGCGCTCGGCGGCAACGTCGTCGCCGTCGCGCAGGATCACGGCTGGCGGGTAACCGGGCTTGCCCGAGCCGATGACGAGAAGTTCGTACGCGGTCTCGGCGCCGACTTCACCACAGCGGCCCCGCGCGGTTGGGACGCGGTCGCCGACGCCGCCGCGCTCCAGGAGCAGGGCATCGCGCTCGTCCGCGACGGCGGCCTGTTCGTCGGCGTGCGGCCGGGCATGGCACCGGCAGAGGAGCGCGGCGTCACCGTGCGTGTCATCGTGACGCAGCCCGACGGCGCGCGGCTCGCCGAGGTGCTGGACGCCGCGGCGAGCGGCCACTTGCCGGCACGGGTGCACACCGTGCTGCCGCTCGACCAGGTCGCCGCCGCTCACGGCGCTGTCGCCGGGGGAGGCGTACGCGGGAAGTACGTCCTTCAGCCCTGACCCCAGCGGACCTGGTCGAACGCCGTGGTGGTGAGGCGGACCTCTACGTCCAGCTCGTCGCCGACGGCTGGCGGCGGGACGCCCTTCGGCAGCCAGATCAGGGAGCACTGCATGTGCGGCGGCTCGGCGAACCACCGCCGCCTTCCGGCGACGTAGAACGGCGACAGCGCGCGGCCAGTCGCCTCTAGGCCCCCCTTCGCCAGCGAGACGGCGCGCTGCCGAAGCGTCACGGCGGGGGTGGGGGCCTCGAGAGCGACGCCGTGCGCCGTCCCGCCGGCGACGACCAGCAGCCGCCCCGCTCGCCGGGCGCGCCGCTGCCGGTACCCGTAGCGGTCGCCACGCCGCAGTTCGTGCACGTCGAGGACGGTCGCCCGCGGCCGCAAAGCTTGCCTGGCACCCAGCCACAACGCCGTCCCGATCCGCTGCCGCACCTCGGACGACGTCTCGTCGGCCAGGGCGGCGGCTCCCGCCTCGCCGAGGTGGCTCACCCACAGCGGTCCGTCCGCGGCGGCCACCGCACGCCGGCCGAGCGTCCGGGCCTGTTCGGTCCGGTCGCCGTCCAGGGGCAGGTGCAGCGCCCAGCCGCGGAACCGGACGCCGCCGAGCAGCTCCGCGGCCTCGGCGATCTCGTCCGGGGCGATGCCGTGTCGGCGCATCGTCGTCATCACTTCGACGACCACCTGCGGGGGCGTCCCGTCCACCTGCGACAGCGCGCGGAGGTCGGCGAGGCGGGACACGGTGTGGATGACCGGCCCGCCGTGAGGCTCGTCCCCCGGTCGCCACGGAGCCAGGACCAGCATCTCGCCGCTGAACCCCGCGGCGGCGCCGAGCTCTTCGTAGGTCCCCACGGCCAGCGTGTCGACGCCGAGCGCTGCCGCCTCGCCCGCGAGCGTCTCTGTTCCGAAGCCATAGCCGTTGCCCTTGGCGACCGGTACCAGCCCGGGGTGCGCGGCCGCGAACGACTTGAGGTGATCGCGCCACCGGTCGGCGTCGACGTGGAGGGTCAGCGGCACGGCGGGTCAGCTCCTTCGCTTCATGTACATGTCGAACGCCGTGTAGAGCACCGCGGACACGGGCAGGTCCCACTCGCCGAGATACTCGATGGCTTCCCCGCCGGTGCCGACCTTGAACCGGATCAGGCCGGCGTGCGGGTCGTTCTGGTCCAGCGTGTCGGTGATGCCGCGCAGGTCGTAGATGGTGCATCCGTCCGCGAGGGCGTCGCGCATCATGCGCCACTGGACCGCGTTGGATCCGCGGACGTCCCGTTTGGCCGTCGATGACGCCCCATAGGAATACCAAGCGTGGTCGCCCACGCGGACCATCGTCGTCGCTGCGACGAGATCGCCGTCGTGGCGGGCGAGATACAGCCGTATGCGGTCGGGCTGTTCGGAGGTCATGGCCTGCCACATGTTCTGGAAGTACGGAAGCGGGCGCGGGGTGAATCCGTCCCGGTGCGCGGTCTCGGTGTAGAGCCGGTGAAACTCGGGAAGGTCGTCGGCGCCGCCCAACTCGACGGTGACGCCAGCCTTGTCGGCCTTCCTGATGTTGCGCCGCCACAGCTGGTTGAACCCCTTGAACAGGTCGTCCTCGGAACGCCCGGCGAGCGGGAGCTGGAAGACGAACTGGGGTTGGCCGACGGTGAATCCGCCGTCGCTGGTCTGCTGCCGCCAGCCGAGCTCGCGCAACTGGTCGGCGAGCGCGGTGCCCATGGGGCTGGTGGCGGTCGGAGCGACGTCGGTTAGCCGGTCGGTCTCGGGGTCCGCGAGCGCGGCCTTCACGGTGTCGGCGTCCCACCTGCGGACCTCTACCGGCGGCCCGATCCGGATCCCGAACGCACCGCGTTGCTTGACATGTGCGACCAGCGGGTCGAGCCACCGTCCGAGGCCCTCCGTCGCGGCGTTCTTCCAATCGATGGCCGGGCCCTCCGGGATGTAGGCGAGGTACCGGCGGATGCGCGGCGCCTTCCGGTACAGCACGAGCGCCGTCCCGGCCGGCGCGCCGCCGTCCTCGGTGAACCAGCCGAGGGACTGGGACCGCCACTCCCGCTTCACGTCACCCCAGGCGGGAGTCTGCAGGAAGCTCACCGATGGCCGGTCGGCGATCGCGGCCAGATGGTCCGCGCGGGAGATCTCACGCACCTGGAGTGTCACGCTCCACGAGGTTACGTGGTCGGCCCCGCGCACGGGGAGGTGGGACGCGTTCCCCTCCACCCCCGCGAGCTGTCAGGCCGGACAACTGTCTGAGCTGCAACGACAGGTCGAGGCACCCTGACAGGCAACGAGGGTGATTGTTGACACAGCATTTGCTTGCACAATTGTTGTTACACTGCGGACATGCGCTCGGAGTTGCTCGATGATCCTAGGCTGACCGCGGTCGGTCTGTTCTTTGAGGCGCATCTGGGTCTGGCGGCGAAGCTGACGCCGCGGTTCGTCGAGCACGGGATCTCCGAGACCGAGTACGAGGTGCTGCTCCGCCTCGCCCGTACGCCGGGACGGCGGCTGCGCATGAGCGACCTGTCAGCGCAGACCAGCCTGTCGACCAGCGGCATCACCCGGGTCGTCGACCGGTTGGAGCGTGACGGGCTGGCCGTCCGCGAGAGCTGCGAGTACGACCGCCGCGGAACGTGGGCGCGGATCACCGATGCCGGTTCGGCTCGGATCGCTGCGGTGCTGGGGCCGCATCTCGACGATGTGGAGCGGTGGTTCACCGGACGGCTGACAGCCGAGCAACTGGCCGCTCTCACCGACGCGCTTCGGGTGATCCGGGACGCCGTCCACCCGGATGCGGTTGCGGGAACCGAGGTCGCTGCCGTCCACTGACCCCGGCCAGGCGTGCCCGGCGATCAGCTGAGCAGCTTGCGGAGCAGCGCGATGTCCGCCGCCTGCCCCTCGGCGCCGCCAGGAGTCTCGACCATGACCGGCGCGCCGGCCTGCCGGATCACTGCGGCGATGGTCTCGGCACCGATGACTCCATCGCCGATGTTCACGTGGCGGTCGGCGCCGGAGCCGAACTCGTCGCGGCTGTCGTTGGCGTGGACCAGATCGATGCGGCCGGTGATCGCGAGCACCCGCTCGACGACGCTGTCCAGGTCGATGCCGCCCGCGTGGGCATGGCAGGTGTCCAGGCAGAAGCCCAGGCCGTGATCACCTACGGCATCCCACAGCCGGGCGAGGCGGTCCAGGTGACGTGCCATCGCGTTGGTGCCCCCGGCGGTGTTCTCGATGAGGACG
>CAZMXH010000168.1:0-7440 GCA_964570165.1 uncultured Actinomycetes bacterium | reverse complement strand
AGCTCGATCGCGTCGCGGATCTGGTCGATCTGCCTGGACAGGCCACCGATATCGGAGTAGTCGATGTCGGGGACCTCTTCCAGGATCAGCTCCTCGACCTCGATCTTCGGAATGCGCTCGTAGACGATGCCGGAACGGGGCTCGAGCAGCAGGGAGTCGCCGGCCCGCATCACCGAGCCGCGCAGCGGCTCCGCGATCCGCACGATCCGCTCGTCGTCCGTGTGGCCGATGACCAGCGCCCGCTCGCCATCGTCCATCAGCTCCTTGAGCATGACGACCTCGCCGATGCGCTCGAAGTCCATCGCGCGCACGACGTTCAGCGCCTCGTTGAGCATGACCTCCTGGCCGACCTTGAGGTCGTCCACGTCGACCTCGGGGCTGACCGCTACGCGCAGCTTGCGGCCACCGGTGAACACGTCCACCGTTCCGTCGTCGTGGGAAGCCAGGAACACGCCGAACCCCGCGGGGGGTTGCGCGAGCCGGTCGATCTCCTCCTTCAGCGAGACGATCTGCTCGCGAGCCTCCCGCAGAGTCGTCGCCAGCCGGTCGTTCTGCGCGGTCACGCTTGCAAGCTGCGCCTGCGTCTCGGCCAGCCGCTCCTCGAGCACACGCGTGCTGCGTGGGCTGTCGGCCAACCGGCGGCGCAGTGCCGCAACTTCCTCCTCGAGGAAAGACACCTGAGCCGACGTCTCACGCTCCTCACGCTCGCTCCGGCGACGCGGGCGCTCGTTTTCGCCGTCGTGAGTCGACACGGTCCTCACCTCCCAATTGCAAGGCTCTCGCCATGACCCTACCCGGGGAGGGGCCTGGTGCCACTCTCATTCTGGCACCCACTTGGAGCAGTGGCCCAGATCACACTGGACGCTCTGCGCCTGGGGCAGGTCGCCGCTTGCGCCGGGGCGCGGACACGCCGGGCGCCAGCCGCCGCGCCGTGGTCAGGAAGCCGGTGTGCCCGATCATCCGGTGGTCGGGCCGCACGGCCGGACCCTCGACGTGCCACGTCCGCAGCATCGTCTCCCAGGACGCCGGCTCGGTGAACCCGCCGTGCTCCCGGACGGCCTCCACGGTGCGAGCCAACTGCGTGGTCGTCGCCACATAGGTGCACAGCACGCCTCCGGGCACCAGTGCGGCGGCCACGGCCGGGATGCACTCCCAAGGCGCCAGCATGTCGAGGACGACGCGGTCGACGTCCCGCTCGTCAAGCTGCTCGACCAGGTCGCCGACGGTCACCCGCCACGCCGGATGCGGACCGCCGAAGAACGTCTGCACGTTCTTCGCCGCGACCTCGGCGAACTCCCGACGGCGCTCGTACGAGTGCACCATGCCGCCGGTGCCGACCGCGCGCAGCAGCGAGAGGGTAAGCGCTCCCGAGCCGACTCCCGCCTCGACGACGCGGGCGCCCGGAAAGATGTCGGCCATCATCACGATCTGTGCGGCGTCCTTCGGGTAGATCACCGCCGCACCGCGCGGCATCGACATGACGTAGTCGGCGAGCAGCGGCCGCAGCGCGAGGTAGGCCGTCCCCCCGGAGGAGGTCACCACCGAGCCCTCCGGCCCTTCGGATCCGTGAGCTGCACCTGATCTCCGGAGCGGAAGGGTCCGGTTCCTCCGCCTGACGTCTGAAACCTCGCCTCGGTGGTCACGGCAGGCCAGGATAGATCCGGTGGGCTCAGGATGCGGTGAGCGCCGCATCGATGTCGGCCGCCGCGAGCACCCCGTAAACGGCTCCGTCGCCGTCCACGACGAGGTACTCCGAGGCCGGAGTCGCCCGCAATGCTGCGACCAGCCGCTCACCTGCCAGGTCGATGCCCAGCACGAGCCCTGGCTCGATCGACCGGGCAAGCTGGCCGACCGGTATCCAGGGCCGGCGCTCTTCCGGCGTGGCGTGGACCGCCGCCTCGTTGACCAGCCCGGTCGGGCGGTTCGCCGAGTCCACCACGACCAGCGACTGCACTCCCGCCTCGCGTGCCTGCCGCAGCGCCTCGGCCAGCGGCGTGTCCGGCCCGATCGACGCCGCCCGGCGCGAGAGCCGGCGCAGGTCCAGGGTCGGAAGGCGGCGCCGGACCCGGCCGACGGCGCGCGACTGGCTGGCGCCGCTCCACAGCAACATGGCGATCAGGGCGGCCCAGACGATCGCCAGGATGTCGGGGCGGCCGCCCGCCAGCGCGAACGGGACGAGCAGCACCGCGACAGCCAGCACCTGGCCCGTCCGGGCGCCGACGACCGTGCCCATGTGCTCGTTGCCGGTGACCTTCCACACGACGGCCCGCAGCATGTGCCCGCCGTCAAGCGGCAGGGCCGGCAGCAGGTTGAAGATGCCGACGATCAGGTTCGCAAGCCACAGTTCGAACAGCAGGAACTCGACGACCGGCTGCTCCACTGACTGGTACACCAGGTAGACGACCCCGGCCACCGCCAGCGAAACGGCGGGGCCGGCCGCCGACACGAGCAGGTCGCGCCCGGGCGTCGGGGAGTCCCGTTCGATCTCGGTGTGCCCGCCGAGGAAGTGCAGCGTCACGCCCCGCACCGGCAGCCCGAACGACCGTGCGGTGAGCGCGTGGCTGATCTCGTGCAACAGGACCGACACGTAGAGCAGGATGGCGAACCCGAACGTCACGGCGTACACCAGGTTGCCGAGATCCGGTAGCCACCGGTCGGCCAGCGGCGCGAACCCGACGGTGATGACGCCCGCGACGATGAACCAGGTCGGGCTGACGCGTATCGGGATGCCCGCGATCTTCCCCAGGGACAACTGGCGCGCACCACCGCTTCTCACTCTGCTCAGGCTAGTTCAGATACGCGGTTGTCGGAGGCGTGGCATAGAGTCGCGGGGCATGAAGCCAGCCGCGGACACTCCGGTCAACGAGGCCCCGCCCGCTCTGGCGCTGTCCCCGTCCCGCGCGTCAGACTTCATGACCTGCCCGCTGCTGTACCGGTTCCGGACGATCGACCGGCTCCCCGAGCGTCCGAGCCCCGAGGCCACTCGGGGGACGGTCGTGCATGCGGTGCTGGAGCGGCTGTACGACCTGCCGGCCTCCGACCGTACGCCCGAGCGGGCGGTGTCCATGGTGGCGCCGCAGTGGGAGGCGCTGCTCGACGCCGAGCCCGAGGTGGCGGAGCTTTTCGCGGGCGACGCCGACGGCACGGCCCTGCGGGAGTGGCTGGCCAGCGCGGAGGAACTCGTCCGCCGCTACTTCTCTCTCGAGGATCCCACCCGCCTCGAGCCTGCCGAGCGCGAGCTGTACGTCGAGACCATGCTCGACACCGGCCTGTGCCTGCGGGGCTATGTCGACAGGCTGGACCGCGCCGCCGCCACCGGCGCGCTCCGCGTCGTCGACTACAAGACCGGCAAGGCTCCGCGCGAAGGCTTCGAGCAGCGGGCCATGTTCCAGATGCGGTTCTACGGCCTCGTGCTGTGGCGGCTGCACGGCCAGGTGCCGCGGCTGCTGCAACTGGTCTACCTGGGCAGCGGTGAGATCCTGCGCTACGAGCCCGACGAGGCCGACCTGGCCGCCACCGAGCGCAAGCTCCGAGCGCTGTGGCGGGCAATCGAGCGTGCCGCGGCGACCGGAGACTGGCGGCCGAGCCCGAGCCGGATGTGTGAGTGGTGCGACCACAAGCCGCTGTGCCCCGCGTACGGCGGCACGCCTCCCCCGCTGCCCGCGGACGCCGCTCCCGGCGACGGCACCGACGAGGCGCCGTCGCCGCGGACCTGGGTCGCCGACGTCTGAGCTAGCCCGCCAGCCGATCCACGATCGCCCCGTACAGCCCGGGCAGCCGCTGCGCGAGCGGCACGATCCGCCGCCGGACACGACGCCGGCGCCCTGCGGCGACCAGCATCGTGGTCAGTGCCCGGTAGTCACGGGTGATGCGCCGCCAGCTGTGTTCGTAATGCTCCGGCTCGCCCGCCACAACGGCCGCCACCGCGGCGCGCGCCTGCGCGAAGCCGATCCGCAGCCCCTCGCCGGTAAGGGCGTCCACATATCCCGCCGCATCGCCCACCAGCAGCACCCGGCCAGCGGTACGGCGCACCGCTCGCTGGCGAAAGGGCCCGGCGCCGCGCAGCGTCGAGGCCGCCTGGGCGGCTGAGAGCCGGCCGGAGAGACCCACCTCGTCCAGCACGGTGTCGTAGTCGAGCCCCGGGCCGCCGAGCACCGCCACACCGACGAGCCGGTCGCCGACCGGTGTCACGTACACCTCTGCCGAGCGGGTCCAGTGCACCTCCACGAAGTCGCTCCACGGCGTGACCATGTAGTGCCGTCGCAGCCCGTAGCGGCGCCCGAGCAGGGCGGCGGGGAGCGACTGAGCTGCGGACGGCGTACGCGCCAGCCCGACCTCGCGGCGCACCGTCGAGTGCAGGCCGTCGCATGCCAGCAGCCACCGGGCGCCGATCCCCGGGGCGACGGTCACGCCCCACGAGTCCTGGCTGACCTGCGCCGCCCTGACCGGGAACACGGAGACACCCAGCTCGGCAGCCCGCGCGGCAAGTGCCTCGTGCAGCGCGGTGCGCCGGGCTCCGAGCCCCAGGCCCGCGCTGAAACGGTGCTCGGCAGACCAGCGTCCGTCCAGATAGCGGATGCCTACGAAGGGCACGCCGTCCGGTCGCACGCCGAGCCTTTCGAGCGCGCGGACAGCGCCCGGCATCAAGCCCTCTCCGCAGGCCTTGTCCACCGGTGGCCGCCGGGGCTCGCAGATCACCACGGACAGTCCCGCGAGCCGCGCCTCGATCGCCGCGGCGAGGCCGACCGGCCCGCCGCCCACCACGGCGACGTCGATCACCGCGCCGATGCCGCGAGTGCCCGTGTCTCGACCGGGATCCGCACCGCGAGCAGCGCCGCGTTGGCCGCGCTGAACACCAGCGCCGTTACCCACGCCGTGTGCACCAGCGGCAGCGCCGCGACCTCGACTGTGACCGCGATGTAGTTGGGGTGCTGGAACCACCGGTACGGACCACTGGTGACCAGCGGCATGCCGGGCACCACGATGACCCGGGTGTTCCACTGCCTGCCGAGCGTGGACACACACCACCAGCGCACCGCCTGCGTCAGCGCTACGAGCGCCAGCATCGGCCATCCCAGCCAGGCGATGAACGGCCGATCTGCGATCGCGACCTCGGCTGCGCACGACACCAGCAGTGCCGCGTGGACTGCGGCCATCACGGGGTAGTGTCGCCGGCCGTACTCCACGCCCCCGCGCTCGAAGGCCCAGGCGGCGTGCCGCTTCGACACGACGAGCTCGGCCACCCGTTCGGCCGCCACTGCGGCGATCAGCACCATGTACCAGATCACGATCCGATCACCACCTCAGCAAGATCAGCTCCGAGCAGAAGCCCGGACCCATCGCCAGCAGGACGCCGACCGCACCGGGCGGTGGAGGCCGGTCGAGCGTCTCCTCCAGGACGTGCAGCACGGAAGCGGACGACAGGTTGCCCACCTCGGCCAGCGAGCGGTGAGCCGCGTCCAGCTGATCGCCCGACAGCCCGAGGGTACGCGCCGTAGCGGCGAGCACCTTGGGTCCCCCTGGGTGCGCAACCCACCGGTCCACGTCTGGCACCGTCAACTGGTGATCGGAGAGCATCGCGGCAACATCGTTCCCCACGTGCTCCTCGACGACGTCGGCGACGCTAGCCGCGAGGACGATCCGGAACCCGCTGCCACCGATGTCCCAGCCCATCACGCGTTCGGTGTCCGGATAGAGCCGGCTGCGGGTCGTCACGATCCGCGGGCCGGCGAGACCGTGCTGGCGCGCCCGCTCGTCCCCGACGACCACCACCGCGGCGACGCCGTCGCCGAACAGGGCGCTCGCCACGAGGTTGGCCGTCGAGTGGTCGTCGCGCTGGACGGTCAGCGAGCACGCCTCGGCCGCGACGAGAACGGCCACGCCGGACGGATCGCCGCGCAGCATGTCGTGCAGCCGCGCTATGCCGGCCGCTCCCGCGACACAGCCGAGGCCGAAGATGGGGACGCGGCGGACGTCGGCTCGCAGGCCGAGCACCGAGGCCATCCGAGCCTCGATCGAGGGCGCACCGAGACCGGTCACGGACACGGTCATGATCACGTCGACGTCCTCGGGACGGAGGCCGGCCCTCGCAAGCGCATCCCGAACGGCCCGCGAGCCGTGCTCGACGGCGAACGCGAGAAACGTGTCGTTCGCCTCCCTGAAGCCGTCCATCGTGGCGTACCGCTCCAGCGGCAGGACGAGATGCCTGGTCTTGACCCCGCTCGCGGCGTGGAACCGCTCCAGCAACGTCCGGCGCGGGCCGGACACCCCGAGCATCCCGGTGACGGCGGCGGTGATCTCCGCCTGGTCGTACCGATGCGGTGGCAGCGCGGTAGCCGCAGAGACGACCCGGGTCACGTGGCCATCGTTCCAGACGGCTAGCCTCGCTGCCGTGGTCCACCATATCGATCAAGGCTTTCTTGAGCTTCCAATGCGATCGCTTGCCGATGCCGCCCTGCAGCGCGCTCGTGACCTGGGCGTCGAACATGCGGACTTCCGCCTCGAGCGGATCCGTACCCAGGACATCGCGTTGCGCGACGGCAAGCTCGACGGCACGCACGACGGCGAGGACGTGGGCTTCTCGGTGCGCGTCGTACGGGACGGCACGTGGGGTTTCGCCGCGGCTGTGGACCTCACGACCGAGGAGGCGGTGCGCACCGCGGAGCAGGCCGTCGACGTCGCCACGGTCGCTCGTGCCATGAGCTCGGAGCGGGTCGAACTTGCCGACGAGCCGGTCCACCGGGACGTCACGTGGATCTCTGACTACGACGTCGACCCGTTCACCGTTCCCGACTCCGACAAGGTCGCCCTGCTGGCCGACTACTCCCGCCGGGTCCTGGACCGGGACGGCGTGAACCACGTCACCGCCGAGCTCAGCCAGGTGACGGAGTGCAAGTTCTACGCCGACACTGCGGGAACCGTAACCACCCAGCAGCGGGTGCGTGTCCAGCCGGTCCTCGAGGCGCTCGCGATCGACGCCGAGAGCGGGCGCTTCGAGACCATGCGCACGCTGGCCGGCCCGGCCGGCCGGGGATGGGAGTACGTCACCGGCGACGACGGCGTTGTCGACTGGGCCGCCGCGCTCGAGGAGCTGCCCGACCTGCTCGCCGAGAAGCTGGCGGCGCCGAGCGTCGAGCCGGGGACGTACGACCTAGTCATCGATCCGACGAACCTGTGGCTGACGATTCATGAGTCGATCGGCCACGCCACCGAGCTCGACCGGGCCCTGGGTTACGAGGCCAACTACGCGGGCACGTCGTTCGCGACACCGGACAAGCTCGGATCCCTGCGGTACGGCACGCCGGTCATGCACGTCACCGGCGACCGGACCACGCCGCACGGCCTGGCCACGATCGGCTACGACGACGAGGGGGTCGAGGCGCAGCGCTGGGACATCGTGCGCGACGGCATCCTCGTCGGCTACCAGCTCGACCGCAGGAT
>CAZMXH010000167.1:0-7478 GCA_964570165.1 uncultured Actinomycetes bacterium | reverse complement strand
CATCGATGAGCGGCCGTGCCAGGATAAGGTTGATCACGAAGATGGCGCTGGTGAGCACACCCGCGATCCACGCCAGCAGCCCCGAGAAGCGGCGTAGCCCAACCTGGAACGGCGTCTCCTCGTGTCGCTCGCCGAGCCCGAGCGCGATCCGCCCGAGCGCCGTGCGTCCTCCGGTGGCAACGACCACTGCCTCGCCCGAGCCGGCGACCACGATCGTTCCCATGAACGCGCACGACCGCAGCTCTAGCTCCGGCGTGCCGGCTGGAACTGGTGCCGGATCCTTGTCCGCCGGTGCCGCCTCCCCAGTCAAGATCGCCTCGTTGCACTCCAGCGCCGCTGCGGATATGAGCCGGACGTCGGCGGGCACCACGCCGCCGAGTTCGAGGCGGACGACGTCGCCGGGCACCAGGTCGGTAACGTCACGCGAGGCCCACTGGCCGTCACGGCGCACGGCGGCCCGGTGGCGCAGGTGCGAGTGCAATGCCTCAGCGGCCCGCTCCGCCCGGTACTCGTTCACGAACCCGAGCGTCACGCTCAAACCGATGATCACGCCGATGATGACGGCATCGGACCGCTCCCCGACGAAGAACGATACCGCCGCGGCGACGATCAGCAGCAACAGCAGTGGGCTGCGCACCTGCCGCAACAGGACGGCAGGCAAATGGGCCCGGTGCGTTCGGACCGCGTTCGGACCGACACGCCCGAGGCGGGAACGCGCATCGTCCGCGCGCAGACCCGCCGTGCTCGACCCCAGCTCGGCCAGCACATCGAACACCGCCATGGTGCCGGCCTCGCGCAGGTTCACGCTCACTCCATGCCCGTTGTTCGCGGTGCTACTCCGCCCCCCTACGCGCACGTCATTCGGCCCGCCACGTGGTTAACCGACAGGTTCCGGCACAAGATCTCCTACCACGTCTGTCAAGGCTGAGCGTGCCCGGCGCTGGACTGCTGGCTAGGCAGAGCGCTGGTCAAGCTGTTTGCTGCGGACGATGTCGTATACGACCGGTGTCGATCTGCCGCTGGGTGGCCTCGGCGTACGGCCGCTCTGTGCCGGTCATGGCTCCTAGATAGGGCGACGGTGGCAAGGGGTAGGCGACCGGCCGGTCCGGTCCGACAGGACGTACCCACGGACCATGCGGACGGCCAGGTCGGTCGCTCCAGCCAGGTCGCTGGCGCCGCCGGTCAACGCTTGGCCGAACACCTCCAACTCCGCGGCCCATCCACCCAGCCGGATCGCTGGGGACTCGCGCAGGTACTGCTCGGTGCAGAGCCGCCGCTCGCCTTCGGGGAAGCTGATGTGTGGCGCCGAGCGACATGCCGGTCGGCAGGATCGTGATCTTAGACACTGGGCCGGCGGTAACGGACAATGCGGCGACGCGTCGACGGAGTCGTCCGCCGTCGGCCGAACGGACATGAAACCGCGGAGTGCTCCCGAGGCCTCCGATGCTTGGGGAGTGCACGACCACGGAACGCTGGCGCCTGCGCGGCGTACAGCGTGGCGGCCTCGGTACTCCATGAAGGTGGAGATCCGTGGGAGCCGGATCGGAGGCGCCTCGCTGCCTCCGTGGATGCGACAGCTTGGAACTGCGTCCGCTCGGCTGGCCGCCGACCGCCCTGCGCATCGAGCCAGGCGTCCTCGAACGTGGTTATCAACGTCGGCTCGGGCGTGGTCGCGAGGGCGTCGAGAATCATGCCCCGAGCGACGGCGACGTCTGCCTCGGCGGGCGTGACCGCCTTCTGCATTGCCTCGACGAATGGGCGCTCGAACTCCACATCCCGAGTGTTGCGCCTGGCGCCGACATCTCTGGCGAGTCTTCTCCTTGCCCGCAACTGTAAATGGGCGAGCCTGTGGTGCCGTTTCGCGTCGCTGCTGCGAAGGATCATCGCCGTCGACTGTTGGAGCCTCGGATGTGCACCGTGTGTCGTGACCTGGCGCTCTCTGTCGATAGATGCGGTGGTATGCGGGGCCGGGCCTGCGTGGCCTGACAACGCATGGTTGGAGGTGATCTGTCGTGACCGGTGACGAGGCGCGCTAGCTGCCGACGGTGGTCGACCTGCCTACTGCCGGGAGGATGCTTGGTATTGGGCGAAGTGCCGCGTACGAGCTGGTTCGTACTGGCCAGTGGCCGACGCCGGTACTGCGGCTGGGCAGGCTGATCCGGGTTCCGACTGCTCCACTGCTCGAGTTACTGGGGGAGCGGAAGCAGCCGGTTGCGTGAACGCGAGTATCACCCACAATCTGTCAGCTGGCGCCTCGGCTCGGCATAGAGGAGCTGGTTTGTCCGTCGTATCGGTGCTTGAAGCCGTCGGCCCGTTGACCGAGGTGCTCGCCGGGTCCTGCCGGATCCCGCGTGAAGCTCTCGTTGGTTCTTGATCAGGGGTTGTCAAGTGTCGTCGACGGGTGTTGGATCTTTAGGAGTGATCGTTGCCTGCACCGGCTAGCCATCGGGCGGCTCTGTCGTTGCCGCAACCGCGGGCGCGCTGGCTTGCGGGCCGGCGGTGTCAGGGGTGCGGTCTTCGTCGATGGTGACGAGTCGGGTGAGCGGGAGTGCGACGGCTCAGCCACGGAGCCGTCAGCCGACTGAGCCTGTCGTGCCGGTTCCTGATGCGCCTCGCCGGGTGCGGACGGTCGCCCGTCGGCGTGGGGCTCTGGTCGGGGTGGGTCTCGCCCTTGTCTCATTGGGCGCGCTGGCGTTCTTGTACGTGTCTGGCCAGCTGAGTACGGCCACGCCAGTGATCGCTGTGGTGAACGACGTGCAGCGAGGCGCCGTGATCGGCGAAACCGACGTGGGCGTGGCCAATGTGGTGCCGGATCCCGCGCTGGCTCCGGTCCCCGCGGACCGAATCGATGAGGTGGTTGGTCTGCGGGCGGCGACTGATCTGGCTGCGGGCACGTTGCTCACCGAAAACTCGATGACCCAGGCGGTGGTGCCTGCAGCCGGCGAGGCGGTGGTGGGTGTGCCGCTGGCACCGGGCCAGATGCCGGGCGAGCCGGTGCTGCCGGGCGATGTGATCCTGATCGTTGCTACTCCCGGCCCGGGCGACGCCGCGCCGGTTCAGACGCCGCCAGCGATCGAGGCGGCGGTGCTGCAGACACACCCGGCGACGGGGGCGTCGGACCAGGTGATCGTGGACGTGCTGGTGCCTAGTGACCAGGCGGTGGATCTGGTGTCGAGCGTGGCGACGGGCCGCATCGGTGTGGTGCTGACGTCGAGGGAGCGGTGAGCCATGAGCGTGATCGCGTTGACGTCGTCTCGCGGCTCGCCCGGAGCTACCACGACCGCGCTGGCGCTGGCTCTCGTCTGGCCGAATCCGACGGTGCTGGTGGAGGCGGACGTGTCCGGATCGAGCAGCATCGGCGCAGGCTTCCTGCGGGGCAGCCTCGACCCGCGCCTAGGCCTGATCAACTTCGCGGTCGAGCACCGTGCCGGCACGTTGTCCCCGGATAGTGTCCGCGAGCAGGCGGTTCCACTGACCGACGACGAGTCCCGGTTGCTGGTGCCCGCCCTGGCGACTGCGGATCAAGCGGGCAGCATGACGCCCGACCTGTGGGACCGGCTGGGCGATGTCCTGCGTGCGGTGGATCGTGCGGGCACCGATGTGATCGTGGATGCCGGCCGTCACGGCGCGGTGGGTGGGCCGGAGCCGCTGCTGCGGCAGGCGCATCTGGTGCTGCTGGTAATGCGCACGTCGCTGGATGCGGTGGTGTCGGCGCGGGCCAGGACGGGCCTGCTTCGCGAGGTGCTGGCCGACTCCGCCGCGGGTCCTGAAGCGCTGGGCCTACTGCTGGTCGGGGAGGGGCGGCCGTACCGGGCGGCAGAGGTAGCAAAGGCGGTCGGGGTGCCGGTCGTGGCCACCGTCAGCCACGACGAGCCGAACGCGCAGGTGCTCAGCCACGGCGCCCCGCGAAGTCGACGGTTCGACACCTCACCGCTGGTGCGTAGCACCCGCAGCGTCGCCGACGAGATCCAGCGCGCGGCGAAGGAACGCGCAGCCCACCTGGCTCCGCCGGTGACCACATCGGAGGAGGTGAGCGAGCCCTCCAGTGACCGCCCAACACCGTGACCTGGCCGAGCTGCCGATCTTCGCTCCGGTGGAGGCTCCGGAGACGGCGGCGGGACGTGCTGCGCCTGCGACGGGCGCCGATGGGCCGCCGAGGCCGAGACAGGTGCTGGGACGGGACACGAATGCGACGCGGACTGCACAACAGCGGTCGGCGGCCTGGGATGCCGAGGGCAGGCAGGTTGATTGGGGGCTGGCTCGAAGCTTCCGGCAGCAGGCGGCCAAGCTGCTCGCCGAGCAGCTCCCGGACCGGACGGTGGACCCGGAACGCGAACGCGAGATCGGCCGGGAGATCATCCACCGGCTGTTGGACGAGCATGTCAGCGCCCAGGTCCGCGGGGGCGCGGCGGGCGGGTTGTTCACCCCCGCCGAGCAGGACCGGCTGGCCGGGGCGGTGTTCGACTCGCTGTTCGGGCTGGGCCGGCTGCAGCCGCTGGTGGACGATCCGGAGATCGAGACCATCGAGGTGCGCGGCCATGACCGGGTGACCCTGGTCTACGCCGGTGGTGTCATCTCCGACGGCCCGCCGGTTGCTGACAGCGACGAGGAGTTCCTCGAACAGCTACACCATCTGGCCAGCCGTGCGGGTCCAACGGGGCGGCCGTTCTCCGAGACCGACCCGCAGCTGGATCTGCGGCTGCATGGCGGTCACCGGTTCACCGCGTCGGCGTGGACCACCCCCGGGCCGCCGTACGTGGTGATCCGCCGGCACCGGATCATCGACGTCGACCTGGCGGACTTGGTCGGCCTCGGGCTGCTGGACACTCGTTGTGCCGAGTTTCTGGCCGCCTGCGTGCGGGCCCGCAAGAGCATCGTGGTCGCCGGCGAGCAGGGCGCGGGCAAGACCACGTTGCTGCGGGCGCTGTGCAACGAGATCGACCGGTCTGAGTCGATCGGCACCATCGAGACCGAGTTCGAGCTGCACCTCGACCAGTTCCCGCATCGGCACCCGCGGGTATTCGCGTGGGAGGCGCGGCCGGGGAACGGGCAGGTGGCCGCGGACGGGACGGTCGCCGGTGAGGTCACCGTCGCGCAGCTGCTGTACAGCTCGCACCGGTACAACCTGTCCCGGGTGATCGTGGGCGAGGTGCGCGGCGGCGAGGTGACCACAATGTTCCAAGCCATGCAGGCCGGAGCGGGGTCGATGAGCACGATCCACGCCGACAACGCCAAGGCCGTCGTGGAACGGCTGGTCACGTTGGCCATCGACGGCAGCTCCGGCGGCGCGGAGTATGCGTACCGGCAGGTGGCCCACCACATCGACGTGATCGTCCACATAGCAGTTCGCGACGTCCAGGGGCCGGACGGGTCACGCCGCCGGAACCGGTTCGTCTCTGAGGTCGTGGCCGTCGACCTCGGTGAGCAGGGCCGTCCCGCGCTCACCGACGTCTTCACGTACAGGGACGGCGTGTTGCGGCCGGGAGTGGCTCCTCGCTGGCTCGCCGACCTGGCCGCGGTGGGGTATGAGCCGTACCGGTTTAATGGGCATGGCGGTGATCAGCCATGACGGCGCCGCTGCTGGCCGCGGCGGGAGCAGTGCTGGTCGGCGCCGGGCTGGTGACCATCGTCGCCGCGTTTCGCACACCCGGGGCCGCCACCACTCCGCCACGGTTCCGCGACGTGCACCGCTGGCTGCGCACTGCCACGACCGTGGGCCGGCGTCGCGGGCGGGTGGGCATCGGTGCTGCGGCTGGAGCCGGTGTGCTGGTGTGGGTGCTGTCTGGGTGGGCGGTGGCGGCGGTGATCCTGCCGGCGGCCGCGGCGGTCGTGCCGTCCCTGCTGTGGGTACCGGACGCGAAGCGGACGATCAAGCGGCTGGAGGCGATGGAGGAGTGGACCCGCAACCTGGCCGGTGTGCTGACGGTCGGTGTGGGTCTGGAGCAGGCGGTGATCTCCAGCCTGCGCACCACGCCGGAGGCGATCCGGCCTGAGGTGGCCGCGCTGGTGTCGCGCCTGCGGGTGCGGTGGAACACCGAGCAGGCGCTGCGGGCGTTCGCCGACGACCTGGACGATGCCACCGGCGATCGTATCGCCACGGCGCTGATCGTGGGTTCACGCAGCCGGGCGCAGGGCCTGGCGATCGTGCTGGAACGCCTCGCTGAGGCGGTGGCCGATGAGGTGCGGATGCGGCGGCGGATCGAGTCGGATCGGGCGAAGCCGCGGGCCGCTGCCCGCTACGTCACCATCATCGTGATCTTGACGACGGTCGCGCTGGCGTTGATGGGCGACTATGTCGCCGCCTACGGCACCGGTCAGGGCCAGCTGCTGCTCATCGCGTGGCTGGGCCTGTACCTGGCGTGCCTGCTGTGGATGCGACAAATCACCGCCGCTCGGCCGATGCCCCGATTCCTCGGCCCGGCAGCGAGAGCAGCGGGCGGGAGGTGAGGTCGTGACAGCCCTACAGCAGCTCGCTGTGATCTGTGGCGCCGTTGTCGGCGGAGGGCTGCTGCTGGTGGTGCGGGCGTTGTGGCCGAGGACTCCACACTTGGTCGCAACAGTGGAGGCGCTGTCCGGTGGAGCCTCGGCGGCGCCGGTCAACACGGAGGTCGGCCGGGGAGGTCTGGTCCGGCTGGGATCCGCGGTGCTTCGCCGCTGGCCGACTCTGCCCGGTATCCGCGTCCCGTACCGTGATCTGGCGCTGCTCGGAGTGCCTGTCGTGCGATACGTGGGCGAGCGTGCCGGGTTCGCGGCCGCGGCCTGGGTCGTGCCGACAATGGTGAGCCTGCTCGGCGGCCTCGGCTGGGGCGTCACGCTTGGTGTCGCGGTCGGCGTCGCACCGCTGGCGGCAGTAGCCGCGTCGTTCGTTCCGGACTACACGATCGCCCGCGCGGCGAAGCGGGCCCGCGAGGACTTCACGCTCGGCCTGTCCGCGTTCGCCGACTTGGTGGCCCTGCAGGTGGCCAGCGGCACGGGCACCACGCAGGCGGTCGAGACGGCTGCCGACCTGGGCGACTCGTGGGTCTTCACCCGACTTGGCGAGGAGCTGCGCCGCGCAGAGTTCACCCAGACCCCGCCGTGGGAGGCACTGCGCCAGGTCGGAGACGAGCTCGACCTGCCGATGCTGGCCGATGTGGCCGACACGCTTCGGCTCAGCGTCGAGAAGAGCGTGACCGTCGCTGGCAGCCTGCGTGCCCGAGCCCATGCGCTACGCAACGAACTGCTCAGCGAGGAACACGAGCGGGCGAACGCGGCCAGCGAGCGGCTGTCCGCCCCGGTCGCCGGGCTGGTGTTCACCTTCATGTTGCTGCTGGTCACCCCAGCCATGCTCGAGCTGTTGTGACGGCGGGGCGGTGATCGATGACCCAGACCAGGACAGGAAACACAGGTATCCGATCCACGCAGGGGAGGAGAGGATCATGCTTCTGTCGCGCGTCAAGATTCCTGGCAGGACGGTTAAGTCAGTCCTGAAGGAGAAT
>CAZMXH010000166.1:0-7492 GCA_964570165.1 uncultured Actinomycetes bacterium | reverse complement strand
ACCTCGGAGTTCGGCAAGATCACTAAGTCGACGCCGATGGGGTCGGTGGACGCCCCGTTCAACCCGGTCTCGCTGGCGCTCGGCGCCGAAGCGACGTTCGTTGCACGCACCATCGACTCTGACCGCAAGCATCTGACCTCCGTGCTGCGTGCGGCCGCTGCCCATCGCGGAACGTCGTTCGTGGAGATCTACCAGAACTGCAACATCTTCAACGACGGCGCCTTCGAGATCCTCAAGAACCCCGACAGCCGCGACGAAGCCCTGATCCGCCTCGAGCACGGCGCGCCGATCCGGTTCGGGACCCGTGGTGTGCGGCGCAACCCGGATACCGGTGCTCCCGAGGTCTGCGACGCGGATGATCCCGGCCTGTTGGTGCACGACGCCCACGCCGACGATCCGTCCACCGCGTTCGCGCTGTCCCGGCTCGCCGACCCCGGCACTCTGGACCGCTCGCCGATCGGCGTGTTCCGCGATGTCGACCGGCCGACGTACGACGACCTGATGGCCGATCAGTTGCAGCGCGCCGTCGAAAAGCAGGGGGCAGGCGACCTCGCCGCGCTGCTGGCCGGCTCCGACACCTGGACGGTCGAGTAGCCTTCCTTACCGAGTCCTTGCCGAGTCCTCGCCGACCTGTCAGGCCGGACGACTCGTCTGCCTGCATGGACGCGGCCGCCTGGCCTGACAGGTCGCCCGGTCGAGGGAGGAGGTCGACGCATTGCCGGGTACCCGTGACACCGCAGCCGGCTTCGACTACGACGTCATCGTCGTGGGCTCGGGCTTCGGCGGGTCGGTCGCGGCGCTCCGGCTGACCGAGAAGGGCTACCGGTTAGGAGTTCTCGAGGCTGGGCGCCGGTTCACGCGCGAGACGCTGCCGCGCAACTCGTGGGACCTCAGGAACTTCCTCTGGGCGCCCAAGCTGGGCTGCTACGGCATCCAGCGCATTCACCTGCTGCGCAACGTGCTGATTCTCGCCGGCGCGGGCGTGGGAGGCGGATCGCTGAACTACGCCAACACGCTGTACGAGCCCCTCGACGACTTCTACACCGATCGCCAGTGGTGCGACATCACCGACTGGCGGGCGGAGCTAGCGCCGTTCTACGACCTTGCCCGCCGGATGCTGGGCGTTCGCACCAACCCGGCGATGACGCCCGCCGATCTTCACCTGCGCAAGATCGGCGACGATCTAGGCGTCGGTCACACGTTCCGCCTCACCCCGGTCGGCGTGTACTTCGGGGACGGGCTGGACGGCGACGACCCTGCCAGCAAGCGGCTGGAACCGGGCGAGGAGACGGATGACCCGTACTTCGGCGGCGCCGGACCGCGGCGGCGGGCGTGCCTGCAGTGCGGTGAGTGCATGACCGGGTGCCGGCACGGCGCCAAGAACACGCTGGCGGAGAACTACCTGTACTTCGCCGAGCGGTCGGGTGCCGAGATCCACCCGATGACGACGGTCGTCCGCGTACGCGAGTTGCCTGGAGGTGCCGGCGGAGGCTTTGCCGTCGACACCGTCGGGACGGACTCTCGCCGGCGCAGGCGGACGTACACCGCCGGCCAGGTCGTCCTGGCCGCTGGGACGTACGGGACGCAGAGGCTGCTGCACTCGATGCGCGATGCCCGCGTGCTACCCCACCTGTCGCCGCGGCTTGGCATGCTGACCCGCACCAACTCAGAGGCGCTGGTCGGCGCCGTGACGCGCGCCGCGCATCCGTCCGAGGACTTCACCCGCGGTGTGGCGATCACCTCGTCCATCCACCCGAACAAGCACACCCACATCGAACCGGTTCGCTACGGCAAGGGCTCGAACGCGATGGGCCTGCTGACCACGATCGCCGTACCAGACGGCGGGCGCGTTCCACGGTGGGTGCGCTTCGTCGGCCGCTCGGTCCGGCACCCGGTGACCTTCGCTCGCAGCCTCTCGGTCAGGAACTGGTCCCAGCGCACGTTCATCGGGCTCGTCATGCAGTCGCTGGACAACTCACTGACCACCTACACCAGGCGGAGGCTTCTCGGCGGCCGTCGGCTGACGTCCCGCCAGGGGCATGGCGCGCCGAACCCCGTCTGGATCCCCGAAGCGCACGACTTCGCCGAACGGATCGCCGCCGAGATCGACGGAGTTCCTGGAGGCACGCTCGGCGACATCATCAACGCGCCGATGACGGCGCACTTCCTCGGCGGATGCCCGATCGGCGATGGGCCCGACACCGGCGTCGTGGACCCGTACCACCGGCTGTACGGCTATCCCGGCATCCATGTGGTCGACGGCTCCGCCGTCTCGGCCAACCTCGGCGTCAACCCGGCGCTGACCATCACCGCGCAGGCCGAGCGAGCGATGTCGATGTGGCCCAACAACGGTGAGGCTGATTCCCGGCCACCGCAGGGCGCCGAGTATCTTCCTGTGCCGCCCGTCCCTCCGCGACGGCCCGCGGTACCGGCTGGCGCCTACGCTGCCCTGCCTTACTGACACCCAGAGTCCCGCGAATGGAGGTCCTCCTGTTCGACACCCTGATGCGACGGCGGCAGAAGGTGCGAAACGCACTGCAGGGCCTGCTCCTGTTCACCTGCATCGTCGCCGCGTTCTCGTTCCTCGTGTGGCTGATATTCGGCCTCGCCGGCCTGCTGGGAGTCGTCCTCGGCGCAGCCACCCTTTTGTTGATCCGACCGCGCGTGCCCACGCGCTGGATGCTGGCGATGTATGGCGCGCAGCCGTTGCCCGAGCGAGCGGCTCCCCAGCTGCATCGCTACGTGCACGAGCTTGCGCGCCGAGCACGGCTTCCCCGGCCCCCCGCGCTCTTCTACGTAGCCAGCCCCATCATGAACGCCTTCGCGGTGGGCAGGAGCGACGATTCAGCGCTGGCCGTCACCGACGGGCTGCTACGTGGGCTCACCGCCAGGCAGGTGGTTGGAGTGCTCGCACACGAGATCAGCCACATCCGGGCCGGTGACACCACGATCATGAGCCTTTCCGATGCCATCGGCCGACTTGTACAGGGGCTCTCCTACCTCGGGATGTTCGGCGTCATTGCCACGCTCCCCGTCACCGTGGCAGGCGACCTGCGCCCGCTGCTCGTCAGCGTCGTGCTGATCGTGCTGCCGACGGTCGTCACCCTGCTCCAGCTCGCGCTGTCCCGGTCTCGCGAGTACGACGCCGACCTTGAAGGAGCGTCCCTCACCGGGGACCCGGAAGGGCTCGCCAGCGCACTGGAGGCGCTCCAGTACGGCGACGGCCGCATCTGGGAGCGGATCCTGATGCCGCATAGCCGCGTGCCCGACCCGCTACTGCTTCGCACCCATCCGCCGACCGCGGAACGGACCCGGCGGCTGCGAGCCTTGACGCCTCGACGGCATAGGGCCCTGCCGATCAGTAGTACCCGCGTGATTCCCGCCGGCTACGCCCGAGCCGCCGCGCCGCCGCGGCTGCGACCGCCCGGTATCAGGTGGTGATCGGAGCGGAGTTCGAGGCGGTGGTGGCGGAGTTGTCCGCGGCCGCGGACGCGGAACTGGCGCAAGATCAGCCGTGGCAGACCACGAACCCCCGCCGTTCTGAGCAAACAGGAACACGCTGGAGGAGAACTCCCCAGCGCAGGCAAGTCTGGCAGCAACGGGCGGCTCCGCCTCCTCACGTGTCACGACGCAGGGCGAACCAGCCGCCGATCAACGTGGCGGTTGTCCACAGGGCGAGGATGCCCAGCCCGGCCCACGGTCCGTAGGCACGAGCAAAGGCTCCATCGTTCGGTGGGCCGGCGACGTGCATGATCACCATGCCCGCCTGTTCCGGCAGGTACTGAGCAACCTGGCGCACGTACGGGATGTTGCCCAGCCCTTGGGAGCCAAGGTGGGTAGAGTCGCAGCCTATGAGAGAGGCTCGGACGCTGAAGGTTAAGCGGGATTTCGGGCCGCACGGGTCCGTCACGTCCTGTAGGCGTGCGCATTGACCATAAGCAGCAACGACCGGCGTGGCGATCCTATGTTCGCGACGATCGCCGTTGGAATTGGGGCGACGACCGTCGTGGCGCTGCCGACCCTCCTGGTCGGCGGTATGGCCGTCCTGATCCAGCGACAGCTCGACTTCGGCGAAGCGGCGCTGGGAACGGCGATCGCCGGGTCATTCGCAGCCGCCGCCGTCGTGGCCCCGTTCGCCGGACGGTTGGCCGAGCGGCTGGGACCCAGGCGAACGACGTGGGTCGGCCTGGGGTGCGGCGGCGTTTCGCTCCTCGGCATAGGTCTCGTCGTGGACTCGTGGCCGCTGCTCGTACTCTTCCTGGTCGTCGCCGGCGTCGGGGTCACGATCGTGCAGCTTGGCGTGAACGTCCTCCTGGCGCGCGGTATCCCGAGGCGGCGTCAGGGCTTGGCGTTCGGCGCCAAACAGGCCGCCGTTCCCCTTGCCGCGCTGCTCGCCGGACTGGCGCTGCCGGTCATCGGGCTGACTTTCGGCTGGCAGATGGCCTTCGTCCTAGCTGCGGTCCTCGTCCCGCTCGTCGCCTGGCGCATGCCGGACGCTCCACGCGGACGCGGGCGTTCGCGAGGTTCGGCCGACGGCGATGCGCCGCTGAGCAGCCTCGTCCTGCTCGCCGTCGGGGTGGCCCTCGCGTCGGCCGGCGGGAATTCGGCCCCGGCCTTCATCGTTCCCTCGACGGTCGATCGGGGCCTCACCCCCGCTCACGCCGGGCTCGTGCTGGCCGGCGGCAGCCTCGTTGGCATCGCCGTTCGGGTGGCCGGCGGGTGGCTGGGCGATCGTCTCGGCCGCGGCTCGCTGCTCGTGGTTGCCACGTTCATCGCCATCGGCGCCATCGGGTTCACTGGTCTGGCCGTTGTCGAGCATCCGGTGCTGATCGTCGTATTCACGGCCTTCGCGTTCGGCGGCGGTTGGGGGTGGGGCGGGCTCGTCCTGCTCGCGCTCTCCCGGACGAATCCGGGGGCCCCCGGCCGCGCGATGGGCATCGTGCAGGTCGGACCGATGAGCGGGGCCGTCATCGGCCCTGTCATCTTCGGCACCCTGGCTGAGCACGTCGCCTTCGGTGCCGCGTGGCTTGCGATGGCGCTGCTGGCGCTCATCGGCATCGCGACGATCCTGGTCAGCCGAAGGAAGCTTCTCAGGAGCAGAGCTACATTGGCCCGGGTTCTCGGGGAGCCGGGCTGAGCCGAATCGCCAGCGGCTGTGGGCGACCGTGGCATGGTCCATGGTCCCCATAGGTGGCCAGATTTCTCCCCGGCTGGCCGCGCCGTCCCTGCAGGGCGGGTACGGCCAGTGCCAGGAGCTCCCATTGGTGGGTTAGTGGCTGCCGGGAGGAGAACATGGAGGTCTTGGAGGCTTATGATCTGACCGGTAGTTTCTGCGCGGCGGCGGTACTTTGGGAGGCCGCTGCGACAAACTGGAACGGGTCAAGCACGCTCAGCTGGCAGTCAGCTATGAACAGCCCCTCTAATCCAAGTTTCACTAGCCGTGCTCGGATCCGGATCGGGCAGCTCGCCCAGCACCATCGCACTCGGTGACCGCACATCTCGACGGTCTGACAGGACGCGAGCGTGAGATTCTCGTCCTTGTCGCGAGCGGCTTGTCCAACCATGAGATCGCCACACACCTCCATCTCAGCCGCGCCACCGTGAAGACGCACATCAGCCACCTACTCGCCAAGCTCCATGCCCGCGACCGGGCGCAACTCGTCATCGCCGCCTACGAGAGCGGCCTGGTCGGCAGGTCGGGGCGGTAGGCCAGGGCAGCCAGGATGAGCGCCGGTCAGGCGGCGCGGGAGACGGCGGCCTCGCAGACCGCCTCAAGTGCGCGGCGCGCCGGGACCGCTGGCAGCGGCGCCAACACCGAACGGGCATCGTCGGCCCAGCGCTGCACCTCGCGGCGGGCGCGGCCCAGCGCTGGGTGAGCCCGGAGCAACCCCAGGGCCTCGGCATGCGCGCCGTCCTCGGTGATCGGGCCCGACAGAAGCTCGCGCAGTCGCGCGTCCGCGGGGTCGGATGACTGCTGCACGTACAGGACCGGCAGGGTGGCAACACCCTCCCGCAGGTCGGTGCCGGGAAGCTTTCCGGAGACCGTCGAGTCACTGACGATGTCCAGCAGATCGTCCGCGAGTTGGAACGCCATGCCGATCCGCTCGCCGTACCGCGCGAGCACGTCGACAATCTCGAAATCGGCGCCCGCATGCATTGCTCCCAGCCGCGCGGACGTCGATATGAGTGACGCGGTCTTGTCGGAGAGCACGCCGAGGTAGTGAGTAACCGGATCCTCACCCGGACGTGGCCCCGTCGTCTCTCGCAACTGGCCCTGCACCAGGCGTTCGAAGGTCCTGGCCTGGATGCGCACGGACTCGGTACCCAGCTCAGCCGCGATCTGCGAGGCACGGGCGAACAGGAAGTCGCCGGTGAGGATCGCCACGCTGTTGCCCCACCGCGCGTTCGCGCTCGGCGCGGCCCGCCGCACCAGCGCCTCGTCCATCACGTCGTCGTGGTACAGCGTCGCGACGTGGGTGAGCTCGACCACCGCCGCTGCGCGTATGACGCCCAGGGCATGAGGATCGCCGAAATGGGCCGCCACAAGCGCCAGCAGGGGTCGGAACCGCTTCCCCCCAGCCGCGACCAGGTGCCGCGACGCCGGGCCCACCAACTCGTCGTCCGACTTGACCGCCTCGGCCAGCAGGGTCTCGACCTCGTTCAGCCCGGCGGCCACCGATGCCTCAAGATCAGCGTCGACCTCGGACAACACCAAGGCGGTCGGGCTCATGGCGCGTGACCTCCTCGGACGGGGACTCGAGAGGGGCGCCGCCGCACGGCGTCCGGCAACGCTGCAGGCAGCATACCTGCTGGCCGACCCACTGCTCCTGTCAGCGGACGAAGACCGCCGCCTGCTCGGCCAGGTCGAGCAGCGGACCCGGCAGCACCCCGAGGATGACCGTCAACGCGACCGCCACGGCAAGACCGGCGGTGGTGAGCATTCCGGGCAGCACCACGCTCGGCCCCTCGGGAGCAGGTTCCGAGAAGAACATCAGCACGATCACCCGGACGTAGAAGAACGCCGCGATCGCACTCGCCACCAGCGCGACGATCACAAGCGGCAGTGCTCCACCGCTGATCGCAGCCGAGAACACCACAAGCTTGCCCACGAACCCGCTCGTCAGCGGGATACCGGCAAGCGCCAGCAGGAACACCGCGAACGACCCTGCGATGATCGGCGACCGCTTGCCCAGACCCGTCCACTTGGCGAGGGCCGTAGCCTCCCCGCCGGCGTCTCGAACAAGCATCACGACAGCGAACGCGCCGATCGTTGCGAAGCCGTAGGTGGCCAGGTAGAAAAGCACGCTCGCGGTTCCAGCCTCGGTCGCGACGACCAAGCCGGTGAGGATGAAGCCGGCGTGCGCGATCGACGAGTACGCGAGCATCCGCTTGATATCGGTCTGAGCCAGTGCCACAACCGCGCCGAACAGCATCGTGGTGATCGCAATCGCCCAGAACAGCGGCTGCCAGTCGAGGCGCAGGCCGCCGAAGG